>NZ_JAMOIE010000002.1 GCF_024448935.1 Stutzerimonas stutzeri | reverse complement strand
ACCCTCCGAGCACCGTGTTCTGTTCCCGCTCAAGCATGACCTGCATGATTTTGTGCTTGAGCTTCCAGGCCGTGTGAAATCCTTGGCGCGGTCATGACGGGTGCCGGTGTAGAACACCGAAGCGGCGCCGTAGCAGCCAGCGGCGCGCATGGCGGCTGCTACCTTGGACGGCGATTTCGGGTTGCTCAGGCCGATGCAGGCCTATCGTTTGTTGCTCATGGGGAAGGGCTCGCGGCAAAACCGGCAGTATATGGCTCACTGCCTTTTGCCGGTCTGCCAGTGAAGGGGCTGCCTCGCCACGGCAGCGGCGATTCGAGGGCCTGATGGCCTGAGTCATGCCGGTGGCTGGAGCAGGGCCGATACAGGCATCCCCACGCCTGTACGGCTCGCATCGCGGGCCACTGTGCCTGTTCCGCTCGTGGGCAGGCGCCCAGTATGGGGGCCGCTCTACCGCGGGGGGCCGCCATGCACATTGCCATCCTCACCTTCGACGGCTTCAACCAACTCGATTCGCTGGTCGCCTTCGGCGCCACCATGTCCCGACCATCGCCCGACCGATGCCTACAGCCGATACAGCGGATTGCGCGGCGTGAGCGAGACCGGGCTGATGTCGCCGAGGTAGTCCACCACCATCTGCAGCACCTGGCTTTTCATCGACTCCGGTGGCGGGTGCCCAGGTGGGCGAGGGTGAACATCGAGGACAGCTCCGAGCTTGGCAAAGATGGCATTGTACCGACCGACGTGCACCGAGCCAGCTGGAAGCCTCGTGTCGGCTGTCCGAGCGGCACCTGCGGGCCGGCATGGCCCTGATTCGCAGCGCTCTGCGTCGTTCGATCCGGCTAGAGATTGCCGGAAGTACCGCAGGGCAGTAGTGTGGCGACCGGCCACTATTCCATGGCCGATTCATGCCCGGCATTCGAGCGCGGACATAGGAAAAGGCGGCGGATGCCCACCACACACAATGACTTGTAAATGAATTCTGCTTTCCTGGCTCCCCTCAAAACATCGCTGCTGGTTGTACTGGCGACGACCATGGTGGGGTGTGTCACCAACCGCTCCGTTGTCGATGTTTCCGTTCCGGTACTGACGCTACGACTGGGCAGCAGGTGGTCATCACGACGATCGACGAACGGACCTTCGAGTCCAAGCCGCGCAGCGCCGGCATCCCTTCGCTGAAAGGCGGCGAAATCAACGACACCTCGATCACCGAGCGCGCCTTTGCACGCAAGCGCAATGGATTTGGCAAGGCGCTGGGCGACGTGGTGCTGCCCTCAGGCCGCACGGACAGCCAACTGGTTGGCTCCGTCGTCGCAATGCCTACACGCAGTCCGGCTACCGGGTGGTGAAAGAGCAGGCGTCGGATGCCAGCCAAGTCACGGTACGCGTCAAGGAATTCTGGACGTGGTTCTCGCCAGGTTTCGCTTACGTGACCGTCAACAACAAAGCGAACCTGGTCTCGAGGCTAACGGTCAGTCGCCTGTGGCGATCGCCACGGACGTGAACGACGGTATGCAGTTCGTGACCGACAGCGACTGGGCCAAGGTGACCAGCCAGGGCTTGCAGGAAGTGACCGCTGCTATCGGAAAGAAACTCGAAGCGAGCAAGTAGCCTGACAGCAAGCCTACTGACGGCGCCCGCGCGCCTTGCGCCGGAGCCAATCCACAGCGTTCCTACCAGATTTGCCAGCGCGGGTGGGTGGGCAGCCTCGACTCGGGCACGCTCTTACGTTGATCGACCCGACCCGAAGGAATGTTCTGCAATCCCTCCCTCACGCTCCGTAACAAGGTCATCAGCCTGGCTTGGTTTGTCGCATGGAAACCCGTGAAGCCTTCTTTACGTGCTTCTTCCTGGCTACCTCGCTCGCCGTGCAAGGCGAGACCTGCCGGATGGGGCGAGGAGAATGTTGCGGTTATTGCAACAAGCGTTGTCCTCCCGATCTTAATCGTGGTCTGTGTGCGTTTTTCTGCTTGACCCTTGGGTTACGCGCAGGTTATAGCCCCTGATAACAGGGCAGGGTATTTCAACATGAAAGGAGATCCGACCATGTGGGGCGACATGATGGCGTATATGGGGAGTTACGGCTGGGGGCATATGCTCTTCGGCGGGCTCATGATGGTGTTGTTCTGGGGCGCTGTCATTGCCTTGGCCGTTCTCCTGGTGCGTGGCCTGACCCGAGGCCAGGGCGAGACTCCTCCTCAACGGCGGCCAACGGCCCTGGACCTTCTGCAAGAACGCTACGCCCGCGGCGAGATCGACCGCGAGGAATACGAGCAACGCAGGCGCGATCTGCGGCATTGACGACGCTGCATAGGCGCCATGGCGTCCCTCGCTTACGGAAAGGAAGACCCTGAGATACCCCCAGCCAACGAAGGTGACGGAGACGACTTCATGACCCAGCAGCACATCAAGCGGCGTGAGCACTCGCATCACGGCAAACAGAAGGAAAGCACGGATGCCGGCTCCATGAACGCCAGCGATCAAGGCGCTGCCCAGTACACCTGCCCGATGCACCCGGAGGTCGTCTCCGATCAGCCGGGGGATTGTCCCAAATGCGGGATGCACCTCGTCCCGGCGGGCAGTGATTCGCCGGTAACCGACGGTCACGGTCATGGACATCATGTCGGCCAAGGCATGGCCAAGCCTGTTCGCGGCGACAAGTATGACAAGGTACCCGACGGCTACGCCGGGGCCGTGTATACCTGTCCGATGCACCCCGAGGTACGCCAGCCCGATCCTGGCGCCTGTCCGCTGTGCGGCATGGGGCTGGAACTCGAGTCCTCCGTGGTCGGCGAGGAGGGCCCCAACCCCGAGCTGGTCGACTTCACGAGACGCTTTCGAATCGCCGCCGTTCTCACGGTGCCGCTGCTGGTGCTGACGATGGGCCCCATGCTGGGGCTCACGGGAATTCGCGAGTTCTTCGGCGAGCGGGCCACGCAGTGGATCGAACTGGTACTCAGCACGCCGGTGGTCCTGTGGTCGGGATGGCCGTTTCTGGTGCGTGGCTACCAGTCCTTCCGAACCCGCAATCTCAACATGTTCAGCCTGATCGGCATGGGGGTGGGGGCAGCTTATCTTTTCAGTATTGTGGCAGTGCTGGCGCCAGGGATTTTTCCGGCAGGCTTTCGCGACGCGAACGGCAACGTCGGCGTCTATTTCGAAGCCGCGGCGGTGATCGTCACGCTGATCCTGCTGGGCCAGGTGATGGAACTGCGGGCGCGGGAAGGCACCGGCAAGGCCATTCGCGCGCTGCTCGACATGGCCGCCAAGACCGCCCGGGTGATCCGGCCCGACGGCAACGAAGAGGAGGTGCCGCTGGAAGACGTGCAGGTGGGCGACCACCTGCGGGTGCGGCCCGGTGACAAGGTGCCGGTGGACGGCGTGGTCGTCGAGGGCCGCTCCTCGATCGACGAGTCGATGATCTCGGGCGAGCCGGTACCGGTGGAAAAGGTTGCAGGCGACAAGGTCACGGGAGCCACGATCAACGGCACCGGCAGCCTGATCATGGAGGCGACCCGAGTGGGTGCCGATACCATGCTCAGCCAGATCGTCGAGATGGTGGCCAATGCCCAGCGCTCGCGCGCGCCGATTCAGAAATTCGCCGACAGGGTCGCGGGCAAGTTCGTCCCCGCGGTGATCGGCGTGGCGGCCATTGCCTTCGTCGCCTGGGCGATCTGGGGGCCGCCACCGGCCTTGGCCTATGCACTGGTCTCGGCGGTGGCGGTGCTGATCATCGCCTGCCCCTGCGCCCTAGGCCTGGCCACGCCGATGTCGATCATGACGGCCACCGGGCGCGGCGCCCAACTGGGCGTACTGATCAAGAATGCCGAGGCGCTGGAGCGCTTCGCCAAGGTCGATACGCTGATGGTCGACAAGACCGGCACGCTGACCGAAGGCAAGCCGAAGCTGGTGGCGGTACTGCCGGAGGCGGGGCATGACGAGGCCGAGGTGCTGCGCCTGGCGGCCAGCCTCGAGAAAGGCTCCGAGCATCCGCTGGCCGAGGCCATCGTCACCGGCGCCGAGGAGCGCGGCGTATCCCTCGCCGATGCCACCGATTTCGAGGCGGTGACCGGCATGGGCGTCAAGGGGGTCGTGGACGGCCAGTCGGTGGCCCTCGGCAACGCCAAGCTCATGGCCGAACTGGGCCTCGATGGCGGGCGGATTTCCGAGGCCGCCAACGCCCGCCGCGATGAGGGCGAAACGGTGATGTTTGTGGTGCTCGACGGGCAGATCGCCGGCCTGGTCAGCGTCGCCGACCCGGTAAAGGACACCACCCCCGAGGCCCTGAAGGCGCTGCACACGCTGGGCTTTCGCATCATCATGGCCACCGGCGACAACGAGCGCACCGCCCGTGCCGTGGCCGGCCGGCTGGGCATCGATGAGATCCGCGCCGACGTGCTGCCCGAAGACAAGGCGCGCATCATCCGTGAACTGCAGGCAGAAGGCCGCAAGGTGGCCATGGCCGGCGACGGGGTGAACGACGCCCCCGCCCTGGCCCAGGCCGATGTGGGTATCGCCATGGGCACCGGCGCCGACGTGGCCATCGAAAGTGCCGGTTTCACCTTGGTCAAGGGCAATCTCGATGGCATCGTCCGCGCCCGCAAGCTGTCGCTGGCCACCATGCGCAATATCAAACAGAACCTGTTCTTCGCCCTGGTCTATAACGGGGCGGGGGTACCGATCGCCGCCGGGCTCCTGTTCCCGTTCTTCGGGATTCTGATTTCACCGATGTTTGCCGCCTTCGCGATGAGCGCCTCGTCGATATCGGTTGTTGCGAACGCGCTGCGCCTGCGGCGGATAAGGATCTGATCATGAATGACGAAAACGGATGGCTGGACCGACGACCCAGCAAGGGCACCTTCTGGCTCATGGTAGCGCTCGCCCTGGCGATGATGGGCTTCCTGCTCTGGGAGGAGCACAAGGTGCACCTGCTGGGTGCCCTGCCCTGGTTGTTCTTGCTCGCCTGCCCGCTGATGCATGTGTTCATGCACGGCGGACATGGAGGGCACGGCAGCCATGGCGGGCATGATGACCGCAAGGAAGGGCGCGATGAGTGATGAGGTACCCGCCTATGGCCTGTGGGGCCTGGTCATTCTCAACTCGGCGATCTTCATCTTCTTCGCCTTCAGCTTCTTCAAGCCGCAGACGCGCCGCGACTGGCGCTCGCTCGGGGCTTTCAGCGCCTTCCTGGTGGCGCTGTTCACGGAGATGTACGGCTTCCCGCTGACCCTCTACTTCCTCTCCGGCTGGCTGCAGTCTCGCTTCCCCGAAGTGGACTGGTTCAGCCACGATGCGGGGCACCTGCTGGAGATGCTGTTCGGCTGGCAGGCCAGCCCGCACTTCGGGCCCTTCCATCTGCTGAGCACGGTGTTCATCGCCGCGGGGTTCTGGCTCATCGCCGCCGGTTGGCGGGTGCTCTATGCCGCCCAGCAGCGGGGAGAGCTGGCAACGACCGGACCCTATGCCCGTGTCCGGCATCCGCAGTACGCCGGTTTCGTGCTGGTGATGGTCGGTTTCCTGCTGCAGTGGCCCACCCTGCTGACCCTGGCCATGTTCCCGGTCCTGGTGTGGATGTACTCAAGATTGGCGATCCATGAAGAACGCGAGGTCGCGCGTCAGTTCGGTGACGAGTGGCAGGCCTACGCAGCCCGTACGCCACGCTTTATTCCGCGCCTGCGCGCCGCGGGTTCCCAAGGCCGGTCCATGTGACGTTCTGGCGTGCTGCATGGGCATTTCGGCCCGCCCATCGATAGCCGCAGAGGGAGTGAAACATGTCAACAGAAGCCCTTCCCGTCGGCCACGCCGTAAACCGGCCGGCAGGCGGAGCGGCGCCCGAACCGGTTTACAGCCAATACTGATAGAGCAACCCGTCAAGGGAGAGCGTTGGATGAAGATCAACACCTGATCGAGTGGATCCGGCAGCTGCATGCCCGTCTGGCCGAGCGCTTCAGGCACTGTGCCACCCAGCATAAGTGGCTGCTGGAGTATCTCGCCGATCGCGAGGCGATCCTGGAAAGGCCGGCTCCAGATGTCGAGTGCCCAGGGAACGATGGAAAACCATCAAGCGCAACTGACCGATCATGCCATCGCCATCGAGAAGGTCAACGGGCCGCTGGCCTTCGACAATGTCATCTCGGAGACAAGCCCGGGACGTTGCCTCCGGACCCGCGCCGTTACATGTCCTGCATGCGTCCGACATCACGCGCCATGCGCATGGCCTCGTGTTCTTCCAGGCTGAGCAAATTTTCAAGCAGTTCTCGTGAAGAAGTCACTTCCGCGCGTGAGAGGAGGTAGCGATAAAGCCCCATGACCTTTTCATGAAAGGCCAGCACTTTGGCCATGACCAGGTCAGTGTCCATATCGCGAAAATCCTCATTGCACTGTTCGTGGGGTTCGATCGGGTATTTTTTGAAATACTCGTAGCACCAGGTATGCAGGGCGGAGGGGGACGCGTCCTGTTTACTCAGTGTCAGGGCGCGGCTGAGTTCCCGTTCATGCAGGGCGAGGTAATCGAGCAACATTCTGACCCTTTCCTGGCGGGAGGCCTGCGAGCAGTGAGCCAGGCAGTCGGCGATACTGGTATGGGCGGCCTTTGTCCAGTCGAGGACGTCACCCAGAGTTTCCACCTGCATTGTCAACTCCTTGCGATTGCAAAAAAAAACGGATAGGGCTGACCGGTCGTCAGCCCCGTTTTCCAGAGTGCGGCAATCTGGTGCCCTTGCTGTTCGCCCGGCTTGCCCTCCATGTTCTGATTTCCATGCTTACCCGTCATGCCATTACCCCCGTGCTGACTCTCCATCATCTGTTGCATCATTTCCATGTGCTTTTGCATTTTTTGCATGTGTTCCTGCATCTGATCCATGCGCTCTTCCTGACTGCCAGTATTTGACATCTGGTCCATATGTTGCTGGGGAAATGTAGCGCTTGTTGCTTTCGCGCCTGACAGTCGTTCAGATCCAGAAACTGCTTGGCCTCGCGAAACAGAAACTCAATCTGAAAACGCGCCTTGTCGTACATCACCAAGGTCATGGCCTCCAGCGACGTATCCGTCGAAAATAACAAGGCTGTTTTCGCTTTGCCGCCAACGCGCTTTACCAGATACACCACCCGTAAATCGCGTTTGAAATGCGCGCTGTTCACGGTAGCGGTATACACCTGTGTCGCCTCGTTAAGCGAGGTGGCGGATGCGTACGGGATACACGTTGCTTCCGAGCAAGGTTTGCAGCGCCCGGGCGAGGCGTGCGCAACTTGCCGAGTCGCCGCTCAGCGATATGCGATCTCCGCTGTCGACAGGCTGACGCGGCTTCCGGCGCGGCCCTGTACGATCGCTTCGATGTCGGCCAGTGAGCCGATCACCGCAGTTTGGCCGGTGTTGCGGGCAAACTCACACGCTGCCTGAACCTTCGGCCCCATCGAGCCTGCGGCAAAGCCCAACAGTTCCAGCTGGTCGGGATGGGCTTCGTTGATGCGGCGCTGCTGCGGCGTGCCCCAGTCCAGGTAGACCCCGTCGACATCCGTGGCGATCACCAGTAGGTCGGCTTCGAGCTGCTCGGCCAGTAGCGCCGAGCAGAGGTCCTTGTCGATCACTGCCTCGACGCCTTGCAGGTGCCCGTTCTGGTCGTACACCGTAGGAATGCCACCGCCGCCGGCGCAAATAACCACGCTGCCTTTTTCCAGCAGCCAGCGGATCGGCCTGATCTCGAAAATCCGCTTCGGTCGCGGGCTCGGAACAACCCGGCGGAAACGTTCGCCATCGGCAGCGATGTGCCAGCCTTTTTCACTTGCCAGTCGTTCGGCCTCTTTGCGGCTGTACACTGGGCCGATCGGCTTGCTCGGGTTGGTGAACGCCGGGTCGGCAGCATCCACCTCCACTTGCGTGAGCAGGGTGGCGAAGGGCACCTCGAAGGGCAGCAGATTGCCTAGCTCCTGCTCGATAATGTAGCCGATCATGCCTTCGGTTTCGGCACCGAGTACATCCAGCGGGTAAACGGGTACGTCCGTATAGGCAGCTCCCTGCAGGGCCAGCAGCCCAACCTGTGGGCCGTTGCCATGGGCGATCACCAGCTCATTGCCGGGCGAGATGCGGGCAATCTGGCTGCAAGCGGTTCTGACATTCTCTCGCTGGTTGTCGGCGCTCAGTGGTTCGCCTCTGCGAAGCAGGGCGTTGCCACCCAGTGCAATCACGATGCGCATGCGGTGCCCTCCTGGTACGTCGGGTGACTTAGACGTCGGCAAGCGTCGAGACGAGAATGGCCTTGATGGTATGCATGCGGTTCTCCGCTTGCTCGAAGGCGATGCAGGCTGGCGACTCAAACACCTCCTCGGTGACCTCGATGCCATTGGCAAGGTGGGGATATTTCGCGGCGATCTCCTTGCCGATCTTGGTCTCGCTGTTGTGGAAAGCCGGCAGGCAATGCATGAATTTGGCTCGCGGGTTGCCGGTGGCCTGCATGAGCGCCGTATTCACCTGGTAGGGGAGCAGCTGCTCGATACGTTCGGCCCAGGCCTCGACAGGCTCTCCCATCGACACCCACACATCGGTGTGGACGAAGTCGACATTTTGTACGGCTGCGGTAGGCTCCTCGGTGAGCATCAGCTGAGCGCCACTCTGTTCGGCAAATTCATGGCAGGCCTTGACGTGTGCTTCGCTAGGCCACAGCGATCTCGGCGCAGCGATGCGCACGTCCATGCCCAGCTTCGCACCGATCAGCAGCAGCGATTTGCCCATGTTGTTACGCGCATCGCCCAGATACGCATAGCTGATCTGGTGTAGCGGCTTGTCGCTGTGCTCACGCATGGTCAGCACGTCGGCGATCATCTGGGTCGGGTGGTATTCGTCGGTCAGCCCGTTGTAGACCGGCACCCCGGCGTAACGGGCCAGCTCTTCGACCACTTCCTGCTTGAAGCCGCGGTACTCGATGGCGTCATACATGCGTCCGAGCACGCGTGCGGTGTCCTTCATGCTCTCCTTGTGGCCGATTTGCGAAGAGTTCGGGTCGATGTAGGTGACATTGGCGCCCTGGTCGTAGGCGGCCACTTCGAAGGCGCAACGGGTGCGGGTGGAGGTCTTTTCGAAGATCAGGGCGATGTTCTTGCCCTTCAGGTGCTGGCGCTCGGTGCCGGTGTACTTGGCACGCTTGAGGTCACGGGACAGGTCGAGCAGGTAGCGCAGTTCGCGTTCGCTGTGATGCATCAGACTGAGCAGGCTGCGGTTGTGGATATTGAAGGCCATGGTGGAATTCCTCGTGTTGCGGGGCTTGCCGGGCCCAGGCCCGGCGCCGTGATCAATAGTCGATGGCGTCGCGAACGATCGGGCAGGTCATGCAGTGGCCACCGCCGCGGCCTCGGCCCAGCTCGCTGGCGCTGATGGTGATCACCTCGACACCGGCCTTGCGCAACAAGGTATTGGTGAAGGTGTTGCGGTCGTAGCCGATCACTACACCGGGTTCGAGGGCCACCACGTTGTTGCCATCGTCCCATTGCTCGCGTTCGACCTCGTAACTGTCACCGCCGGTCGCGACCACTCGAAGCGCCGGCAGGCCGAGGGCTTCGGCTACCACCTCGAGGAAACCGGCCGCTTCGCGGCGCAGGTCGATGCCGCCTGGTTTGCTCTCGTCTGGTCGCAGGCTGAACGCGACGATGCCCTGAACGACATCTGGATAGATCGTCACCAGGTCGCGATCGCAGAAGCTGAACACGGTATCCAGGTGCATCGCCGAGCGCGAACGCGGCAGGCCGGCGATGATCACGCGCTCGGCCGCACCCTGGCGGAACAGCGACTGGGCCAGCTGGCCGATGGCTTGTCGCGAGGAGCGCTCGCCCATTCCGATCAGCACCACGCCATTACCAATCGGCATCACGTCGCCACCTTCGAGTGTCGCCAGGCCGTGCTCGAGTTCGGGGTCGCCGTACCAGACCTTGAAGTCCTGCCCGGCGAACTGTGGGTGGAAGCGGTAGATTGCCGTGGTCAGCAGGGTTTCCTGGCGCCGTGCCGTCCAGTGCATCGGGTTGAGCGACACACCACCGTAGATCCAGCAACTCGTGTCTCGGGTAAAAATGGTATTGGGCAATGGAGGCAGGATGAAGCTGGAGTGGCCGAGGAAATCACGGAACAGGCTGACAATCTCGCCGCTGTGAGTGCCGGGCAGGTCACTGCCTGATACGCCGCCGATCAAGTACTCCGCGAGTTGCCGCGGCTGTTGTTCCTCGAGCCAGCTGCGCACTTCGTTCATTAGGCCGGTACCGACCTGATTGGCGGTGACTTTGCGGTCGAGGATCCACTTCAGCGCGGCCGGGTCACTCACCGTCTCGCTCAGCAGATTATGCATTTCGAGGACCTCGACGCCCCGCTCGCGCATCTTGGTGACGAAATCGAAATGGTCGCGCTTGGCCTGGCTGACCCATAGCACATCGTCGAACAGTAGCTCGTCGCAATTGGTCGGGGTCAGCCGCTGGTGGGCCAGGCCTGGAGAGCAGACCATCACCTTGCGCAGTTTTCCTGCCTCGGAATGGACGCCCAGTTTCGGTGGTTGCGCGATCATCGCAGTGCTCCTTGAAGTCTTCGCACCGGTGGGTGCTCAGTGACTCGTCATCGCTCGTGGCGTTCGACGAAGGACCGGGGCGCGGCAGGCGCCCCGCGTGGGGTATCAGAGAGAGAGGAAACCGTCGTACAGGCCGTACGCAGCGATCACCGCCCCAATCAGCACCAGCGCGAAGATCACCTTTTCCAGCGGCGTGAATACCGGCTGGCCGCGCTCGTGCTTGGCCTTGGCGAAGAACAGCACACCGGGCGCATAGAGCAGCGCCGACAGAAGGACGTATTGGACACCACCGGCATACACCAGCCACAGGGCGTAGAGCGTGGCGATCCCGGCTATCAGCAGGTCTTTGCGGCGTTCGCCTCGGGCATTCTCGTAGCCTTCGCCCCGCAGACCGAGCAGCAAAGCGTAGGCCGCCGACCAGAAATACGGAACCAGGATCATCGACGTGGCCAGATACAACAGGCTCAGGTAAGTCGAGGCGCTGAACAGCGTGATGATCAGAAACAGCTGGATCAGTCCATTGGACAGCCACAGCGCGTTGCTGGGAACGTGGTTAACGTTTTCCTTGCGCAGGAAGCTGGGCATGGTGTTGTCGCGCGCACCGGCGAAGAGGATCTCGGCGCACAGCAGGGTCCAGGAGAGCAATGCGCCGGCCAGCGAGACGACCAGGCCGACGCTGATCAGCATCGCTCCCCAGGGTCCAACCACCTGCTCCAGTACGCCGGCCATCGAGGGGTTCTTGAGGCCAGCCAGTTCGGCCTGGCTCATGATGCCCATTGACAGCACGTTTACCAGGACCAGCAGTGCGAGCACACCGAGGAAGCCGATCAGGGTCGCCTTGCCAACATCGCTGCGCCTAGCGGCGCGCGCCGAATAGACGCTGGCGCCCTCAATGCCGATGAACACCCACACGGTGACCAGCATCATGTTGCGCACCTGCTGCATCACGCTGCCGAGTTCCAGATTGCCCTGCCCCCAGAAGTCGCGGGTGAACACGTCCAGCCTGAAGGCGACGGCAGCGATGACGATGAACATCAGCAGCGGAACCACCTTCGCGACGGTCGTGATCAGGTTGATGAATGCCGCTTGCTGGATCCCCCGCAGCACCAGGAAATGGACGCCCCAAAGCACCACTGAGGCGCCGAGCACGGCCGGCAGCGTGTTGCCTTCGCCGAACAGCGGGAAGAAATAGCCGAGGGTGCTGAAAAGCAGAACGAAGTAGCTGACGTTGCCGATCCAGGCGCTGATCCAGTAGCCCCAGGCGGATGAGAAGCCCATGTAGTCGCCGAACCCGGCCTTGGCGTAAGCGTAGACGCCGGCGTCGAGTTCGGGCTTGCGGTTGGCCAGTGTCTGGAATACGAAGGCCAGGGTCAGCATCCCGACCGCGGTGATCGCCCAACCGATCAGGATCGCGCCGGCGCTGGCACTGGCTGCCATATTCTGCGGCAGCGAAAAAATACCGCCGCCGATCATCGAGCCCACCACCAGCGCTATCAGTGCACCGAGTTTCAATTGTTTCGGGGTCGTCGCCATGTTCCTGTTTCCTTTCGGGGTCAGCACTGGCGACATTGGGCGCCCAGGCGTGCGACAGGGTAATGACTGGCGTCAACAAAGGTCAGAACAAGAGTGTCAGCATGGCATCGAACTGTTAGCGTGCCGTGGCGGTCACGTCAGGTAGAGCGCCTGGCAGGCACTGCCAGATTCACTGAGGAGAAAGTCCATGTTCAGACCCGGTCATGCGGAAGTCAGCCGACCCGCTTCAAAAGGCTTTCCCGGCTACCATCTGGTTCTCGACTATCACGTCGAAGGGCCCGAACAGCAACCGGAATGGGCGTGCTTTCATTTGCATGGCGAAGTCGATCGGATGACGATCGACGATCAGTTCTCAATGCATCGCGACTTGGCGGTCAACTTCCTGCAGCGCATTAGACAATGCCTGCAAAAACACGGTGTGCTCTTGCACCATGATGTGCTGTTCGGTTTCCACGGCATCTACGACCCTCTGTTTGAGGACCTTCGCCGCCGACTGCACGGCATGCCTGGGGAGCCGGTGGATCTCGAGCGTTTTCTGCGCGACGCCTGAACGGGCCTAGCTGCGGTCGGCGACTACGCCGATGATGAACAGCACGAGCAGAAGGACCGGCGCCAGGGTGTAGTTGTTGAACTGCGCCAACCCCGTGGCCAGCCAGGGGCTGAGATAGATGATGCCAAGGCCGTAGACCAGTGCGCAGAAGACCACGAACGCCAGGGTGCGAAGGACGAAATTGAGCCCGCCGATGTTCTTCTGCACCCAGGCGTTCAATGCCGGGCCGAACAGGACAAACAGGGTCGCCATGATCGCCAGGGAAATATCGAACAGGTGGTGGCGGCTCCACCGGGACAGGGTGGCGATGAGGTCGAGTACGAGATCCATGCAGGGGGTCCTTAAGGCAGGAAGCGTTGCAGCAGGTCATTGAGAAAAAGCTGGCCTTTGGCGGTCGCAACCAGCCGCTGCGGGTCGGGTTCAAGCAAGCCGCGCGCCTCAGCGTCCCGTCGTCCGTCGGCCAGCAAGTCCAGCGAGAGCCCGGTGCGCTGAGTGAATAACGATGATGGGGCGCCGTCGGTGAGGCGCAGCACGTTCATCAGGAACTCGAAGGGCAATTCGTCCCGCGCGAGTCGCTTGTCGCCCGCGCGGAAGCGTTTCGCCGGGTCGAGATAGTCTTTCGGCAGGCGGGTCTTCCAGTGCCGGCGGATCTCGCCATTCGGTGCGGTCCACTTGCCATGGGCACCCGCGCCCAGCCCAAGGAAGTCGCCGAAGGTCCAGTAATTGAGGTTGTGCCGCGCCTGCCTGCCGGGTTGAGCATAAGCCGAGGTCTCGTACTGGCCATAGCCATGGGCGGCGAGTAGCGCCTGTCCGGCTTCCTGGATGTCCCACAGGGTCTCGTCTTCCGGCAGCCGGGGTGGTTTGCTCCAGAATTCGGTGTTCGGCTCGACCGTGAGCTGATACCACGACAGGTGCGTCGGTTGCTGGGCAATGGCGATGCGCAGATCACTCAGCGCGTCTTCCAGGCTCTGCCCAGGCAGACCATGCATCAGGTCGAGGTTGAAATTATCGAAGCCCGCCGCGCGCGCCATATCGGCGGCGCGGATCGCTTCGTCACCATTGTGGATGCGGCCAAGGGCCTTCAGCTTGGCGGACTGGAAGCTTTGCACGCCAATCGACAAGCGGTTGATGCCGAGGCGGCGGTAGTCGCGGAATTTCGCCTGTTCGAACGTGCCCGGGTTGGCTTCCAGGGTGATCTCGATGTCATCGGTAAAGCCGACCCGCTGCTCCAGCCCGTCGAGAACCCGGCCCAGTGCTTCGGCGGAAAACAGGCTCGGGG
The DNA here is from genome assembly GCF_024448935.1 of Stutzerimonas stutzeri. Taxonomy (GTDB): domain Bacteria; phylum Pseudomonadota; class Gammaproteobacteria; order Pseudomonadales; family Pseudomonadaceae; genus Stutzerimonas; species Stutzerimonas stutzeri_AO. The sequence goes on along the minus strand of NZ_JAMOIE010000002.1, from coordinate 104,442 downwards.
TACCGCCACCGAAGAAGATCGACGAGAGTCTGCGGCCCTGGACCTGTCCCAGGTCGCATTCGAGATCGGCCAACAACGCGCCAACATAGGCGTCTTCCGGCAGCTCCGGCCCGGCGGCGTGGGAATTGAAATCACAATAGGGACATTTGCGCACGCACCAGGGAATATGAATATATGCGGTCAGCGGCGGGAGTTCGATGCCTCGAACTCGTTCATCGCTGGAGGCTGGAGGCTGGACGAGGGTGCCGCTTGTTCGTCCAGCCTCCAGCCTTGGGCCTTCAGCAGCTTTCAACGGATCCCCAGCCGCGCTGTCAACAGCGCCATGGCGCGGGCGCGGTGGCTGAGCTGGTTCTTGTCCTCCGGTGCCAGCTCAGCGCTGGAGCAGTCACGTTCCGGCACCCAGAACAGAGGGTCGTAACCGAAGCCATGCTCCCCCCGAGCGCTGTGCAGAATGCGGCCCTGCCACAATCCTTCGCAGAGAATCGGCAGCGGATCGTCGGCATGCCGCAGCAATGCCAGCGCGCAGACGAACTGAGCGCCACGCTCGGCGTCCGGCACGTCCTTCAGGGCGTCGAGCAGTTTGGCATTGTTCGCCGTGTCGCCCTGGCCGCCTGCGTAGCGCGCCGAGTAGATGCCCGGCGCGCCACCCAGGTGATCAACCGCCAGCCCCGAGTCGTCGGCCAGCGCAGGCAAGCCGGATATGCGCGCTGCATTGCGTGCCTTGAGGATGGCGTTTTCGACAAAGGAAGGCCCGGTTTCTTCCGGTTCGATGTCGCTGAATTCGCCAATGGAACGTACGCGTACGGCGTCGCCCAGCATGGCCTGCAGTTCCTTCAGCTTGCCGGCGTTGTGGCTGGCCAGCACCAGTTCTTTGAAGAGCATCATTCGTCCGGGAAGAATTCTTGGCTGAAGTCGAAAACGATCGCCGGGGCGCCGGCAGGCTGCACATTCAGGTTGAAGCGCAGGGTTTCTCGCGAGCCGAAGGGGAACTGTGCCAGGTAGTAGATGGCCTGGTCGCCTTCTTTTAGTTGCTTGAAGGTCAACGGGTAATCCTGACCGAGCAGGTTCTTCACCGTTCCACTGACCTGGGCTGCAGTCGGTTTGCCGGACTTGAGCACCGATAGGTTGACCACGCCTTGAGTCTTGCTGCGCACGAGGCCGGCAGCGGCGGCGATATCCGGCTGCAGGAAGCCGGAATTGAAGGCGATGTAGTGCACGTCGTATTCGCCGACGCTGTGTTTGCGCTCAGCCACGGCGGGTAGCGCAAAGAGCAGGGCGAGCAGGCCTATCAAGCGAGATTTCATGGATTACCTCCAGCAATGAGCGATCGGCGGACGGCTCCGGTGACACGATAGATACCAATTTCACCAATCAGATTAGGCCACAAGCGGCTCGCCACACCGTGCTTGTGATGGCGGTCCACGGCTAGGCGCTCGAGCACCCGGGCGCCAAGTTGGTGGGACAACCGCTCGAAATCCTCGAACGTGCAGAAGTGAATGTTGGGCGTGTTGTACCAGGTGTAAGGCAAGAAATCCGACACCGGCATGCGGCCTTTGCTGGCCAGGTACCAACGGCAGCGCCAGTGACCGAAATTGGGAAAGGTGATGATGCACTCGCGTCCGACCCGCAGCATCTCCTCGAGCAGCTTGTCCGGGTAGTGGACCGCTTGCAGTGCCTGGGTCATGACCACCATGTCGAAACTGTCACTGGCGAAGTTGCCGAGGCCCTTGTCCAGATCCTGCTCGATGACATTGACACCTTGTTCGACGCAGGCGGCAATGTTGTCCGGATCGATTTCCAGACCATAGCCGCTGACCTGTTTGTTGTCCCGCAGCCAGGCCAGCAAGTCACCGTTACCGCAGCCCAGGTCTAGCACGCGGCTTCCCGCCGGTATCCAGTCTTGGATGATTTCCAGGTCGGCGCGCATAGAGGTTCCTTATACGGCGATGCGGTTCATGTAACCGCGAAAGGCCTGCAGATACCGAGGGATCGGAATCAGGAAGGCGTCGTGGCCTTGAGGGGCGTCGATTTCCAGATAACAGACGTTCTTGCGCGCCGCCATCAGCGCGTCGACGATTTCATGCGAGCGCTCCGGGGAGAAGCGCCAGTCGGTTGTGAACGATATTACGCAGAAGTCCGCTTTCGCCGGGGACAGGGCCTTGGCCAGATCATCGTCGTGCGTCGCCGCCGGGTCGAAATAATCCAGCGCCTTGGTCATCAGCAGGTAGGTATTGGCATCGAAGCGGCTGGAGAACTCTTCGCCCTGGTAGCGAAGATAGCTTTCGACCTGGAATTCGACGCTGTTGAAATCGTAATTCAGCTTTTCGCTCTTGAGCCCACGGCCGAACTTGGTACCCATGGCGTCGTTGGACAGGTAGGTGATGTGCCCGACCATCCGCGCCAGCATCAGGCCCCGCTTGGGGATTACACCCTTCTCTTGAAAATGCCCGCCGTGGAATTCCGGGTCCGACAAGATGGCCTGGCGCGCCACCTCGTTGAACGCAATGTTCTGGGCTGACAGCTTGGGTGCCGAGGCGATCGCCACGCAATGGCGGACGCGCTCCGGGTAGCTCATGGTCCATTGCATGGCCTGCATGCCACCGAGGCTGCCGCCCACCACTGCGGCCCACTGCTCGATGCCCAGCCTGTCGGCCAGGCGTGCCTGGCTGTTGACCCAGTCTTCCACGGTGACGACCGGGAAATCCGCGCCATAAGGCTTGCCCGTTGCCGGGTTGATGCTGCTGGGGCCGGTCGAGCCATTGCAGCCGCCGAGGTTGTTCAGGCTGACCACAAAGAAGCGGTTCGTATCGATGGCTTTGCCCGGACCGATGCAGCTATCCCACCAGCCGGGCTTGCGGTCTTCGGCGTCGTGGAAGCCGGCCGCATGATGATGGCCTGAAAGTGCGTGGCAGATGAGCACGGCATTGCTGCACGAGGCGTTCAGCTCGCCGTAGGTTTCGTAGATCAGTTGGTAATCGTTCAGCGTGCGGCCGCAGGCGAGTGCCAGCGGCTCGGCGAAATGCGCGACCTTCGGACTCACCAGACCAACGGAATCGGCTGGAATAGCTGTGGGCATCGACCCTGGCTCGTACTGGAAGAAGGCGGCAAAGTCTAAAGGTTAGCGCGCCGCAATTCATCCTCAATCGCAACGCCGGTGTCAGCCGAGGCTGGCGCTGGTGAGACTGACGACTTTGCCCTGGCGGCGGATCGGCGCGGGTTTTCGCAGCAGGCGCAGCATTTCGCCGGCCTGGGCCAGTTGTTGTTCCAGTTCGAGGCTGTAACGCGTCAGCAGGCGGCCGCGCTGGCTGCTTTGCTGACTGTCCTGCGCCAAGCGCTTGAGTGGAACTCACGGCCATGTTCTTCAGGGTGATCGCGGCGTTGAGGTCGCGGTTGTGGACGCTGGTCGCAGCCTGTGGAGAGGCGGGCTCTGGCTCCGCTCGCAAGACCGGAGTGAAACCGGCCTCGATGAAGCAGGAAGTCAGCTTTGAAGCTGTTTAGGCAGGTTTGAGTAGGTCTGACGGAACGGCGATTATCCCTGCCGCCGGGTGCGGGTCAATCGAGCCTTTTGTGAACCACCGCCCAAAAGGCTGCACGAGGCTATGGGCGGTTTCGGTCTTAGATGAGCGAACGCAGGATGTTGGGCATGTGCGTCATCATCGCCAGGTTGTTGATGACCAGCATGTCGATCAATTTGATTGCCAGAAACGCAAAAATCGGCGAGATATCCAGCCCCCCCAGGTTCGGCAGCAGGCGGCGGAACGGTGCCAGCGCCGGTTCGCAAATCTGGCTGATCAATTGGGCGCCGGGGTTGTGGCTGCCAGGTGCGACCCAGGACAGGATCACGCTGATGATCAGCGCATAGAAAAAGATGTTGATGAACAGCCCGGTCACGCCGATGACGGCCCAGACCAGAAGCTGCAGCGGATTGCCGATGGTGCCGAAGGCGATCACCAGGATAGCGGCCATTAACAGGACCTGGACGATGATCGCCAATACCAGCGAGGACAGGTCGAGTCCGCCGATGCTGGGGATTACGCGGCGCAATGGCTTGAGCAGCGGATGCGTGGCGCGGACGATGAACTGGCTGAGCGGGTTGTAGAAGTCTGCCCGGACCAGTTGCAGGATGAAGCGCAGCAAGACGATCAGCAGGTACAGGCTGCCGAGCGTTTGAACGATCAGGATCAGGGCTTGCGAGAGTTGCGACATGAAGGCTCCTTAGGGTCTGTTGATGTTTCGTCGCGAGCCGCGTTGCTGCGTCAAATGACGCCAGGCAAGGCGCGGGACGCAGGTAATGGTTGTTCCCTTGACAAGTCCCGCAACGCCGCCTGGCGTCATTTGCCGCGCAACCCGAAGGGCCGGGCCTGTTTTTGCGCGGTGCGGCGTTATTCGTCGTTCATTTGGAATGACCAAACTTCTCTCCTCATGCCTTGCTCCGCGCAAAAACAAGCTCCGGCGCGGCCGCGAACGAAACGTCAACAGACCCTAACTGCCCAATTGTTCAGCGAGTTCGGCCGAGCGTCGTGCGGCTGCAGCCATCGCTTGCTCGACCAGGCTTTCGAAACCGCCCGCCTGGAAGGCTTTGATCGCCGCTTCGGTGGTTCCGTTCGGCGAGGTGACGCGACGTCGCAGTTCAGCGGCGCCGACATCGCTTTCGCAGGCCATTCGCGCGGCGCCCAAGGCGGTGTGCATGGTCAGTTGTGCCGCGGTGTCACGTGGCAAGCCCATTCGCTCACCCGCGGCGGTCATGGCTTCGATCATCAGGAAGAAATACGCCGGGCCACTGCCCGACACAGCGGTCACCGCATCAATCAGCGATTCCGTGTCCAGCCAGAGCGCCAGCCCAACCGCTGAAAGCAGTTGTTCGGCCTGCTGTTTTTGCGGGTCGGTCACGTGGTCGTTGGCGAACAGCCCGCTCACACCCTGGCGCAGCAAGGACGGGGTATTAGGCATGCAGCGCACGATCGCGCGCGGGGTCTGTTCGCCTAACCACGCCTGCAGACTGGCGCAATCGATACCCGCTGCGATCGATACAACCAACTGATTCGCTTGCAGGCTGGCGGCCAGATCACGGCAGACTGCTTGCATCACCTGCGGCTTAACTGCCAGTACGACTACGTCTGCGCCCGCAATGGCCTGGGCGTTGTCGGCAAAAGCGTCGATGCCATGGGCTGCTTCGAGTTGGCTGCGTTTATCGGCGCCGGGATCACTGGCACAGATCGCGGAGGCGGCAATGCCCTGGGCGCGTAGACCGCCGATTAGGCTCGCGGCCATGTTGCCGCCGCCGATGAAGGCGATACGGGGAGTGCTCAAAGTACGGTTCCTTTTATTCATGCGGTGGGACGTCTGCAGCTGCTTTCGAAGGATAAGCACGGGCACCGAACAGGGCCGTGCCGATCCGGACCCAGGTTGCCCCTTCGGCGATGGCAGCTTCGAGGTCCTGGCTCATGCCCATGGAAAGAGTGTCCAGGTTCAACTGAAGTTCGGTTTGCAGCTGGCGCAGGCGGGCGAAGGCAGCGCGCTGCTTGGCTGGGTCATCGGTCGGTTCGGGGATCGCCATCAGGCCACGTAGCCGCAGACGGGGCAATGCGGAGATGGCGTGAGCCAGTTCGTGAACATCTTGCGGCTCGCAGCCGGACTTGCTGGCTTCACCGCTGACGTTGACCTGCAGGCAGAGGTTCAACGGCGCCAGGTGCCCGGGACGCTGGTCCGAAAGACGCTGGGCGATTTTCAGGCGGTCCAGCGAGTGCACCCAGTCGAAATGTTCGGCGATCAGCTTGGTCTTGTTCGACTGGATGGGGCCTATGAAATGCCAGACCAATGGCAGGTCGGCGAGTTCGGCCTGTTTCTCCAGCGCTTCCTGCAGGTAGTTTTCACCGAAATCGCGCAGGCCTGCTGCGCTGGCCGCACGGATGGCTTCGGCCGGCTGGGTCTTGCTCACCACAAGCAGGCGCACTCCGTCGGGATCACGCCCTGCAGCTTGCGCCGCCTCACGGATGCGCATTCCGACCTTTGCAATATTCGTCGCTATCGTGGACATTACCTGCGCCTGCCACCTTGGGGTCTGGGCGGCATTCTACCTGCTTGCTTGTAATTGGGGAGTCCCATGGATATCACAGAGCTGCTGGCCTTCAGTGCCAAGCAGGGTGCCTCGGATTTGCACCTGTCTTCCGGCTTGCCGCCGATGATCCGCGTTGATGGCGACGTGCGCCGGATCAACCTGCCGGCCATGGACCACAAGCAGGTACACGCGCTGATCTACGACATCATGAATGACAAGCAGCGCAAGGATTTCGAAGAGTTCCTCGAGACCGACTTCTCGTTCGAAGTACCGGGCGTGGCGCGCTTCCGGGTCAACGCCTTCAACCAGAATCGCGGTGCCGGCGCCGTATTCCGGACCATTCCGTCCAAGGTGCTGACCATGGAAGACCTCGGCATGGGCGAAGTCTTCCGCAAGATCACCGACGTACCGCGCGGGCTGGTGCTGGTCACCGGGCCGACCGGTTCGGGCAAGTCGACCACCCTGGCGGCGATGCTGGACTACCTGAACAGCACCAAGTACCACCACATCCTCACCATCGAGGACCCGATCGAATTCGTTCATGAATCGAAGAAGTGTCTGGTCAGCCAGCGTGAAGTGCATCGTGACACGCTCGGCTTCTCCGAAGCGCTGCGTTCGGCGCTGCGTGAAGACCCGGACATCATTCTGGTGGGCGAGATGCGCGACCTGGAGACCATCCGCCTGGCGCTGACCGCTGCGGAAACCGGCCACCTGGTGTTTGGCACCCTGCACACCACATCGGCGGCCAAGACCATCGACCGGGTCGTAGACGTGTTCCCGGCTGAAGAGAAGGCGATGGTCCGCTCGATGCTGTCCGAATCTCTGCAGGCGGTGATTTCCCAGACCCTGCTGAAAAAGGTCGGCGGTGGTCGGGTGGCGGCGCACGAGATCATGATCGGCACCCCGGCGATCCGCAACCTGATCCGCGAGGACAAGGTGGCGCAGATGTACTCGTCCATCCAGACGGGTGGCTCATTGGGTATGCAGACGCTGGACTCGTGCCTGAAAGGGTTGTTGGCCAAGGGGATCATCTCGCGTGACAGTGCCAAGGAAAAAGCCAAACAGCCGGAAAATTTCTGAGAACCTGCCCAAGGCCTGCTGCGCGTCGGTCCTGCTGCGTTAAAAACAGGCTCAGAATGAGGCTCAGAATGCTCATCTAGGCCACTAAACTGCGCTTCTTCGCCTGTTTTTTGCCTTGCATGCCTCTGGCTCGCGAGGCCTTGAACAGGCTCTAACACTGGGCGGCGCCTGAGACGGCTACGCCGGACTACGAGAACGACGATGGAATTCGAGAAACTGTTGCGCCTGATGGTGGAAAAAGGCGGTTCCGACCTGTTCATTACCGCTGGTGTGCCGCCGTCGATGAAGGTCAACGGCAAGATCCTGCCAGTCAACAAGACGCCGATGTCACCGGAAATGACCCGCGAAACGGTTCACGCGGTGATGAACGAGCAGCAGCGTCGCGAGTTCACCGAGAACCATGAATGCAACTTCGCCATCAGTGCGCGCGGCATTGGTCGTTTTCGGGTCAGCGCCTTCTATCAGCGCAACCTCGCGGGCATGGTCTTGCGCCGTATCGAGACCAACATACCGACGCTGGAAGACCTGAAACTGCCGGAAGTGCTGAAAAAGCTGGCAATGACCAAGCGCGGGCTGGTGCTGTTCGTCGGTGCGACCGGTACTGGTAAGTCCACATCCCTGGCCGCGATGATCGGTTACCGCAACAAGAACTCCAGCGGGCATATCATCTCGATCGAAGACCCGATCGAGTTCATTCACCAGCATCAGAGCTGCATCGTCACCCAGCGTGAAGTCGGGATCGATACGGACTCCTTCGATGTAGCGTTGAAAAACACCCTGCGCCAGGCGCCGGATGTGATCCTGATCGGTGAAGTGCGGACACGGGAAACCATGGATTACGCCGTCGCATTCGCCGAAACCGGCCACCTGTGTCTGGCGACCCTGCACGCCAACAACGCTAACCAGGCGCTGGACCGAATCATCAACTTCTTCCCGGCTGATCGGCAGCACCAGGTCTGGATGGATCTGTCGCTGAACCTCAAGGCCATCGTCGCTCAGCAGCTGATCCCGACGCCCGATGGCAAAGGCCGTCGCGCGGTGATCGAAGTGCTGATCAATACCCCCCTGGCAGCTGATCTGATCCGTAAAGGCGAGGTTCACGAGCTCAAGTCGCTGATGAAACGCTCCACCGACCTTGGCATGCAGACCTTCGACCAGGCGCTGTACAACCTCTACGTGCAAGGCGAAATCACTTACGAAGACGCCCTGGCGTATGCCGACTCGTCCAACGATCTGCGGCTGATGATCAAGCTGGGTTCGGAAACCGACGGCGAGCATTTGACCAGCGTGTCGCAGGGGCTGAGTCTGGAGATCAGCGAGGAAGACCCGGGCCTGCGCTTCCGTTAGAGACGTTCGATAAAAGCGCTGAAGGCTCGAGGCTGGACGATAGAGAGCCGAACCGACGCTTTTACGTCCAGCCTCCAGCGCTGTTTTCGGCTCTTCGAGCCTTCTATTGGGAGATCACCCATGCAACGACAGAACACCCATAGCAAGGTCATCGGCTATCTCCTGTGGATTTTCGGATTTCTAGGATCGCACCGCTTCTACTACGGCAAGCCGATCACCGGCACCATCTGGTTCTTCACCCTCGGGCTGTTTTTCGTCGGCTGGATCATCGACCTGTTTCTGATCCCGTCGATGGACCGTGAAGCGGACATGCGCTTCCAGCCGGGACCCATTGATTACACGGTCGGCTGGATATTGCTGACATTCCTGGGTGTATTCGGCGTGCACCGGATGTATCAGGGCAAGTGGATCACGGGGATCCTTTACCTGTTCACCGGCGGCTTGTTTTTCGTCGGTGTGCTTTACGACTTCTGGACGCTGAATTCGCAGATATCCGAGCGCAATCTGGCGCGGAGCTGAAGGAGTAGGGCAGGGAACGCTTTAAACACCCGGCAGGCATGGACGTATCGATGTCCAGCCTGCGCAGTCTTTCGTCTCAGCCTTCGAAGCTGACGTGGCCGTCGACGATGGTGTAGCGCACCGCCCCCGGCAGGCAATGTCCGATGAACGGGCAATTCCGGCCTTCCGAGTGCCAGCGCTCGCCGGCCAGGGTCGAGCTGCTCGGGTCGAAAAGGACCAAATCTGCGGCGCCGCCAATCGACAGCCGACCGGCTGGCAGCCGCAGCGCCGTGGCCGGGCCACTGGTCAGGCGCGCCAGCAGGGTCGGCAGGTCGAGCAAGCCGTCGGCCACCAATGTCAGCGCCAGTGGCAGCAGGATTTCGGCACTGCTGATACCCGGTTCGGTTTCGCCGAACGGGGCCAGCTTGGCGTCGGTTTCGTGTGGCTGGTGATGGCTGGAAATCGCCGAGATCACGCCGGCCTTGACCGCCTGGCGCAGGCCATCGCGATCCGCTGCGCTGCGCAGTGGCGGCTGTACGTGATACAGGCTGGAGAATCCATGCAGCGCTTCGTCGGTGAGGATCAGCTGATACATCGCCACATCAGCGCTGACGGGTAGGCCGCGAGCCTGCGCATCGGCAATCATCTGCGCGCCGCGGGCAGTGGTGAGTTGGCTGAAATGCGCGCGCACACCGGCTTGCTCCACCAGCAGCAGGTTACGCGCCAGGGCAATGGTTTCCGCTGTTTCGGGAATTCCGGCCAGGCCGAGAAAGGCCGCCGTCGGGCCCTCATGGGCCAGGCCACCCTCGGCCAGATCGCTGTCCTGTGAATGGATGACGACCGTGAGGTCAAATGTGGCTGCGTATTCCAGCGCCCGGCCCAGGCTGCGATTGCTGGTGAAGTTGGCCAGGCCGTTGCCGAAGGCGACGCAGCCCGCGTCGCGCAGCGCGACCAGTTCCGACAACTGCTCGCCGGCCAGGTTGCGCGTCAACGCGCCGACCGGAAAGACCTTGGCGTGACCGGATTCGCGGGCGCGATCGAGGATCAGTTCGGCTACTGCCGCAGTGTCCAGCACTGGCTTGGTCTGTGGCGGGCAGCACAGACTGGTGATGCCGCCAGCCGTCGCCGCGAGTGTTTCGCTGGCAATGCTGCCCTTGCGGCTGTAGCCAGGCTCGCGGAGTGCTACCGACAGGTCGACCAGGCCAGGCGCTGCGACCAGGCCTCGGGCATCAATGGTCTGGGCGGCGTTGAAGCCTGCTGGGGCCTGGCCGAGCGCAGCAATCTTGCCGTCCTGGCAGTAAATATCGGTGACTTCGTCGCGCCCGCTGGCCGGGTCGATCAGGCGAGCACCGAGGATGTGGGTAGGCATCAATTCTGCTCCTCGGCTGCGTATTCCTGTTCAAGTTGCCGTTGTGCCGTCTGTCCGCTCATCGCCATGGACAGCACCGCCATACGAATCGCGATGCCATAGGTGACCTGGTTGAGAATGACCGACTGGGCGCCATCGGCCACTGCAGACTCGATCTCGACGCCACGGTTGATCGGGCCGGGATGCATGACGATAGCGTCCGGCTTGGCCAGCCTCATACGCTGGGTCGTGAGCCCGTAGAGCCGATAGAACTCGCCTTCGCTGGGCAGCAGCCCGCCCTGCATGCGTTCGCGCTGCAGGCGCAACATGATCACCACGTCGACGTCGCGCAGGCCTTCGTTCATGTCGTGGTAGACGCTCACGCCATACTGCTCCAGGCCGACGGGTAGCAGCGTCTTCGGGCCTATGACACGAATGTCCGGGCAGCCCAGTGTTTTCAGCGCGAGCATATTGGAGCGGGCTACCCGCGAATGCAGGATGTCGCCGATGATGGCCACTGAGCGCTTTTCAACGTCGCCTTTATGCCGGCGAATGGTGAGCATGTCGAGCATGCCCTGGGTCGGGTGCGCATGGCGCCCATCGCCGCCGTTTATGACCGCTACGTCCGGGCAGACGTGTTCTGCGATGAAATGCGCAGCGCCGGAATTGGCGTGACGAACGACGAACATGTCGGCGGCCATCGCCTCGAGGTTGCGCAAGGTATCGGTAAGTGTTTCGCCCTTGCTGGTCGAGGAGGTCGAGACGTTCAGGGTGATCACGTCCGCCGACAGCCGCTTGGCCGCCAGCTCGAAGGTGGTGCGAGTGCGTGTGGAGTTTTCGAAGAATACGTTGCAAACGGTTTTGCCTCGCAACAGCGGGACTTTCTTCACCGCTCTGGCGCCGACCTCGAGGAACGAGTCGGCGGTGTCGAGGATTTCGGTAAGTAGCGCGCGGGGTAGCCCATCCAGTGAGAGGAAATGGCGCAACTGTCCATGGTCGTTCAGTTGGAGTGGGCGCTTGGCGTCGGTTGGCGTCATCGCGAGGGTCTCAATTGGCGGAGGCGAGGGTCTGGAGCTCAAGCGTTAGCGGGGTTGGGCCAAGTAATTTGACCCGTTGGTCAGGAGCCAGTGAGAGTGTCGCGCCAACTACGTCTGGCCGGATTGGCAGCTCGCGGGCGTTGAGGTCGAGCAGGCATACCAGGCTGACGCTGGCGGGTCGACCATAATCGAACAGCTCGTTGAGCGCGGCGCGAATGGTGCGACCGCTCATCAGTACATCATCGACCAGTACCAGGTGCTGCCCTTCGATTTCGAAAGGCAGCTCCGAGGGGCGGACCTGGGGATGCAGACCGTTCTGGGTGAAATCGTCGCGGTAGAAGGAGACATCCAGAATCCCCAGCGCTTCCTTCTTGTTCCGCCGTTCAAGCAGCGCCTGGGCGACCCAGACGCCGCCGGTGCGGATGCCGATGAAGCGAGGTTCGCTGACGGCGCGGCTGTCCAGATGTTCGGCCAGAGCGGCAGCCATTTCCGGGAGCAGCTGGTCGGGGTTGGGCAGGGTCATGATTTCTCCTGGGACCGCTTCAGGCGGTTTGCTGGGCACTCAGCCAGCCTTCGAGTAAAAGAGCGGCGGCCAGCGCATCGACCGGGCGTTCACGGTAACCGCCGCTCTGACCGCCACGCAGGCGCTCGCCTTTGGCTTCGTATGTCGTGAGGCGCTCGTCATGGGTATGCACTGGCAGGTTGAAGCGACCGTTGAGGCGGCGGGCAAACTTCTCAGCACGAGCGCTCATCTCACTGGCACTGCCGTCCATGTTTAAAGGCAGGCCGACCACCAGTGCATCCGGTTGCCACTCACGCAGCAGTGCCTGGATTTGTGACCAGTCGGGTACGCCATTTTGCGCCTTGAGCACGCAGAGCTCGCGTGCCTGACCGGTGACCGCCTGTCCGACGGCGACACCGATCTGCTTGGTGCCGTAGTCGAAGCCGAGCAGCAGACGCAGCGTGCTCATGCGTGGCCGACCTGGCTGCTGAGCAGCCCAAGGTCGACCCCTAGCGATGCGGCAGCGGCGGCCAGGCGTTGATCATGGGGCAGGTCGAAAAGAATCTCTGGCTGCGCCTGGCAGCTGAGCCAAGTGTTGCCGGCCAGCTCCGCTTCCAGTTGACCGGGTTCCCAGCCCGCGTAGCCGAAGGCAATCAGATGCTGCTTGGGGCCGCAGCCGTCGGCGATGGCGAAGAGTACGTCCTGGGACGTCGTCACTCCGAGCGGGCCCAGATCGAGCGTTGCCTGGAACTGGACGTCGGCCGGATGCAGCACGAAGCCTCGGTCGGTCTGGATCGGGCCGCCCGAAAAGATCGTCAGGCGCTGGCTGCGGGCATCGCCTGGCTGATCCGGGCGGAGTTGCGCAAGGATGTCCGCCAGGTTCAATCCGCTCGGGCGATTGACGATAAGCCCCATCGCGCCATCCCGGTTGTGCTCCACCAGATAGATCAAGGCCTGGGCGAAATGGGGGTCTGCCATATGTGGCATGGCGATCAGAAAGTGATGCTTGAGGTAGCTGGGCGAGGTCGCGTTCATGGGTGCTAGCTTAAGCGTTGCGGGCTGGGCCGTGAAGCAGCCGCGCTCGACAGCGTGCCCGATGCGGCGCGAGCGTCTCTGGTCAGCGGCTTGACAGACGGTCGCCGCGCTCGAACCGCCAGGTTCTGATGATCTCGACCTGATCGAAGTTCTGCGCCAGCTCACCGGAAAAAGGCGCAAACGGTGCGGCAAGCCTGACAATGCGCATGGCGGCCTGGTCGAGCATCGGCTGGCCTGAGGATTCGAGTACTCGAAGCTCCTGTACCGCGCCGTTTCGGTCAACGACCACCAGCATGCGCAGGCTGCCGTAGATCCGTCGACGGCGCGCCTCGTCGGGGTAGTTCAGATTGCCGATGCGTTCGACTTTCTTGCGCCATTCGTCCCGGTACCAGGCGCTGATGTCGCGCATGGTGGCTGCGCTGTTCTGACGACTGACGCGAGGCCGCTTGGCATATTGCTCGACCTGTTGGGCGAGTTCGGCTTCCAGGCTGGCGATTTCCGCGCTGAGCTGCGAACTGTCGTAGGCGGGAACCGGCTGCGCCTGCGGCTGCGGCTTGTCCTTTTGTGGTTTTGCCGGTGTCTTGTCCGGCTGCGGTGCGCGGGTCGCTACGGCTGTCTTTGGCGCCTCGCTAGGGCTGCTCGGCGGTGGCGACGAAGCGGGCGAGACCTTGCGCACCTGAGTGTCCTGAAACGGCGCTTGCTCGGTGGTTTTCGGCGAGGCCTTATGCTCCAGTGTGCCGCTGCCTTGCTGATTGTCCTGCGCGAGGAAATCTGCTTCCTTTGGCTTGTCGTCGCTTTTAAACCTGGACAAGGTGATTTCCAGCGATTTGCTGGTCTGCTTCGGTTCGGAGAGCGTGAAGCCGAGCCCTAGGATGAGGGCACCATGAAGCGCGGCCGCGAGAAATAGCGTAAAGCCGAGGCGGTCTGCCGGACGGACACCGGTAGGGACAAGAGAGGGGTGGCGTGTAGCGGCGTTCATCGCATTTCAGTCGGCTAGAGGTGCGCGCAGTCTGCCGACTTTGAGCTTGAAGCCGCAAGCTTCAAGTCCAAGGCTGTTAGGTCGGTCATAGAACAGCCGCTCGAAGCTTGAAGCTGTAAGCAAAGAGCTGAAAACTCCGGCGCTTCCAGCTTCCAGCTTTTTTTAGCTTTGAACGTTTAGCTTCCCGGCAATCGCATCCATCAGCCGCTCGCCGATGCGGGTATCGAACGCATTGTCGATCTCACGAATGCAGGTCGGGCTGGTGATGTTGATCTCGGTCAGGAAATCACCGATCACGTCCAGTCCGACGAACAGCAGGCCACGTTTGCGCAACTCCGGCCCGACAATCGCGGCGATCTCCTTGTCACGCTCGGAAAGTGGCTGAGCGACGCCGCGTCCGCCGGCAGCAAGATTGCCCCGTGTTTCGCCCGCTGCCGGAATGCGCGCCAGGCAATAGGGCACCGGCTCGCCGTCAATCATCAGGATGCGTTTGTCACCCTCATTGATGGCCGGTATGTATCGCTGCGCCATAATCTGGCGACTGCCATGCTCGGTCAGCACTTCGAGAATCACGGAAAGGTTCGGGTCGCCTTCGCGGTGGCGGAAAATCGATGCGCCACCCATTTCATCCAGCGGTTTGAGAATGATGTCACGCTGCTCGCGAGCAAACTCCCGCAGAATGTCGGACCGCCGACTGACAAGGGTCGGCGGGGTGCATTGCGGAAACTGGGTGGCAAAGAATTTCTCGTTGCAATCGCGCAGGCTCTGCGGACGATTCACCACCAGGGTGCCGGCCTGCTCGGCAAGCTCCAGCAGGTAGGTGGCATAGACATACTCGCTATTAAAGGGCGGGTCCTTGCGCATCAGGATGACCTCGAGATCGGCAAGAGCGCCGTCGATCTCTTGCCCTGTTTCGTACCAGCGCTGGGGGTCGTTGAAGACCTGGATCGGGCGCATGCGGGCCCGCGCCTCGCCGGCAAGCTGGTAAAGATCGCGCTGTTCCATGTAATAGATCGCCCAGCCGCGGTCCTGGGCTGCCAGCAGCATGGCCAGGGAGCTGTCTTTCTTGAATGCGATCTGCGCGATTGGGTCCATGATGATCCCGACGCGAACAGTCATGTGGTGGTCTCCAACGAGGGGCAGCAGGAGCTGCCAGAGGCTTGAAATACCGACGCAGATTGGCCGCGGTTGTGCGCTGGGTCAAGGAAAATTCCGCTGCTCCGGCGGCAGATAGCTTGCATCTGAGGAGTGTGCTAAAAAGGTCCGGCGATTGGCTGCGGCCCCTCGATGGCAGGGCCTGCGGCGCACTGACATAACGATAGACTACGATTCACCGAGGCAATGGCAGGGCGAAATGGAACAGCACTCCGAGGGCTTGAAGGTCATGGTGATCGACGATTCGAAAACGATTCGTCGCACCGCCGAAA
Source organism: Stutzerimonas stutzeri (assembly GCF_024448935.1). Taxonomy (GTDB): domain Bacteria; phylum Pseudomonadota; class Gammaproteobacteria; order Pseudomonadales; family Pseudomonadaceae; genus Stutzerimonas; species Stutzerimonas stutzeri_AO. The sequence continues at coordinate 89,131 of NZ_JAMOIE010000002.1, read as the reverse complement.
CGCTACTGAAGAAAGTAGGTTGTGATGTGATCACGGCGGTGGATGGCTTCGATGCGCTTGCCAAGATCGCAGATAGCCATCCGCGCATCATCTTCGTCGATATCATGATGCCCAGGCTGGACGGTTATCAGACCTGCGCGCTGATCAAGAACAACAGTTCGTTCAAGTCCACGCCGGTGATCATGCTGTCCTCGAAGGATGGTTTGTTCGACAAGGCCAAGGGGCGGATCGTGGGGTCGGACCAGTACCTCACCAAACCGTTCAGCAAAGAAGAGTTGCTCGGCGCGATCAAGGCCCATGTGCCGGATTTTGCACCGGTTGAGCAAGTATCCTGAAGCCCGGCCCTGTGTGCCGCTGAAGTCTTTCCCACGGAGAAACCATGGCTCGCGTTCTGATCGTTGATGATTCGCCGACCGAGATGTACAAGCTGACAGCCATGCTGGAAAAGCATGGGCACGTCGTGCTCAAGGCCGAAAACGGTGCCGATGGCGTAGCGCTTGCGCGCCAGGAGAAGCCGGACGTGGTTTTGATGGATATCGTAATGCCCGGCCTGAACGGTTTTCAGGCCACTCGCCAACTGACCAAAGATGCTGAAACCAGTCACATTCCGGTGATCATTGTGACCACCAAGGATCAGGAAACCGATAAGGTCTGGGGCAAGCGCCAGGGCGCCAAGGATTACCTGACCAAACCGGTGGACGAAGCGACCCTGCTGAAGACCCTGAGCGCCGTACTTGCCGGTTGATCGACGATTCCGATTCGGACAAAGGAAGTTGCCAGCATGTCGGATACGCCTTCGCCGTTTCAGCGACTCTTGGAGATCGACAACCGGTGCAGGGCATTGGCTGCCGGACTGCCGGCGCAGCAAGAAGCTGTCCAGACATGGGCCGGTATAGGTTTCCGGATGGGTGGCCGACTGTTCGTTGCGCCGTTGGGGGAGGTCGGCGAAATACTCCACGAGCCGCGCTATACCCTGCTGCCCGGCGTGAAAGCCTGGGTCAAAGGGGTTGCCAACGTCCGCGGTAGGCTGCTGCCGGTCATGGATCTGTGCGGTTATTTCGGGTTGCAGCTATCACCACTACGCAAGCAGCGGCGCGTGTTGGTGGTGGACCATCAGGAAGTGTTCGCTGGATTGACGGTCGATGAAGTGTTCGGCATGCAGCACTTTCCGGTGGATGCTTTTTCCGAACACTTGCCTCCTGTCGAGGCATCGATTCAACCATTCATTCACGGTGTTTTTCAGCGTGAGCAGCCCTGGCTGGTCTTCAGCCCGCACGCGCTTGCGGCGCACCAGACATTCCTCGACGTGGCGCATTGATCGCATTGATTTAGGTGGGGTCGGCTGATGCCGACCTTTTGGTTCTTGGAAGGAAACGTACGGGTGGTCCAGGCGGGGCCGGAAAAATGAAAAAAATGAACGCGAATGCATTGTTGGCAGGTGTACGTAGCAATACCTTGATCGCTGGGCTGTTTATCCTGCTGATCGTGTCGATGGTGCTGCTGTTCGTGAACTTTGCGTACATCAATACCCAGGCCGACCACGATAACGAATACATTGGGCACGCAGGTGAGCTGCGCGTTCTCTCCCAGCGCATTGCGAAGAACGCGGTTGAGGCGGCTGCCGGCACAGCGGAGGCGTTCGACTCGCTGAAAGACGCGCGAAACGACTTCAGCGAGCGTTGGCGCTATCTCTCCGAAGGAGATGAGCGCATCGGGCTGCCAGCGGTGCCGCAGTCGCTTCAGTCTGAGGTGGCGGCAGTGCAGCAGGACTGGGATACGCTGCGGCAGAACACGGACGCGATTCTGGCCAGCGAGCAAACCGTACTGTCCCTGCATCAGGTAGCTGTAACCCTCGCCGAAACCATTCCGCAGCTGCAGGTTGAATACGAAGAAGTGGTCGATATTCTGCTGGAAAGTGGCGCGCCGGCCGCTCAGGTGGCGGTGGCGCAGCGTCAGTCGTTGCTTGCCGAACGTATTCTGGGCTCTGTGAACAGGGTGCTTTCCGGTGATCAGAACTCGGTGCAGGCCGCCGACATGTTCGGCCGTGACGCCAGCCTGTTCGGTCGCGTCCTCAGCGCCATGCTCGAAGGCAACGAAGCCATGGGGATCACCCGGGTGAGCGACATCGAAGCATTGGATCGGCTGGCTGCAACCTCTGAGCTGTTCCAGTTCGTGTCCGGATCGGTGGATGAGATTCTGGAAACCTCGCCGGAACTGTTCCAGGTGCGCGAGTCTTCGAACAGTATTTTCGAGGTCTCGCAGACCCTGCTGGACAAGACGTCCGAACTGACCCAGGGGCTTCAAAGCCGTGCCGAAGGCCGTTACGTCAATACGCTGGCCGGCTATGCCCTCGGTGCATTGGCACTGGCTTCGGTTCTGTTGATCGGCCTGGTCATGGTCCAGGTTACCCGCCGTCGGTTGAGCGAAACCGCGGACAAGAACGAGCGTAACCAGGCCGCGATTTTGCGTCTGCTCGACGAAATCGGCGATCTGGCTGACGGTGACCTGACGGTCGCCGCCACAGTGACTGAAGACTTCACCGGCGCCATCGCCGACTCGATCAACTATTCCATCGACCAATTGCGTGACCTGGTTGAAACGATCAACCAGACCGCCGTACAGGTCTCTGGAGCGGCCCAGGAAACCCAGGCGACGGCAATGCATCTGGCCGAGGCCTCCGAGCATCAGGCTCAGGAAATCGCCGGTGCATCGGCGGCAATCAACGAAATGGCGGTGTCGATCGACCAGGTATCGGCCAACGCCGCCGAATCCTCGGCGGTAGCCGAGCGCTCGGTAGCGATTGCAAACAAGGGCAACGAGGTGGTGCATAACACCATCACCGGCATGGATAACATACGGGAGCAGATTCAGGACACCTCCAAGCGAATCAAGCGTCTCGGCGAGTCCTCGCAGGAGATCGGGGATATCGTTAGCTTGATCAACGATATTGCCGACCAGACCAACATCCTCGCGTTGAACGCTGCGATCCAGGCCTCCATGGCAGGTGACGCCGGTCGAGGCTTCGCGGTGGTTGCGGACGAAGTACAACGCCTTGCGGAGCGATCCTCTGCTGCGACCAAGCAGATCGAAGCCTTGGTGAAAACGATTCAGACCGACACCAACGAAGCGGTTATCTCGATGGAGCAGACGACTTCCGAAGTGGTTCGAGGGGCCCGTCTGGCCCAGGACGCCGGGGTTGCGCTGGAAGAAATCGAAAAGGTATCCAGGAGCCTCGCGGCGCTGATCCAGAACATTTCCAACGCGGCTCGCCAACAGGCGTCGTCGGCTGGTCATATTTCCAACACCATGAACGTCATTCAGGAAATCACCTCGCAAACCTCCTCGGGCACCACCGCTACTGCGAGGAGCATTGGTAACCTCGCCAAGATGGCCAATGAGATGCGCCATTCGGTGTCCGGCTTTACCCTGCCGGAAGCGCAGGATCAGGTCTGAACCCGTTGGCGATTTGCACCGCAGAGGCGCTTACCCGCAGCGGCGGCGAAACACAGTTTGGGGTGATAGGAACCGATATCAGTCTCGGCGCGTTGAGCCGTTCGCGCGCGGGGCTTCACGGCCTTCGTCGGCTCGCGCAGTTGGACCCCGACCTGCGCGAGCGGTATTCCCAACCACTGGCGGGTGAGCGTTTCCGAGTGGTGTCCAGCCTGGCGACCAGGGTGTGCTTTGCCCCACTTAACGTGCTGGAGCTGGCCGGTGCGCCAATCTCCGATGTGGATGTCATTTTTTGTCAGAACCTGTTGATTTACTTCCGCCGCTGGCGCCGCCGCGACATCCTCAATCGTCTTGTCGAGCGCCTGGCGTCGGGAGGATTGCTGGTCATCGGCGCGGGCAAGGTTGTCGGTTGGCAGCATCCGGAACTGGTTCCGGTCGTCGATAATCAGCTTCTGGCCTTTATCCGGAAATGTTTATGAGCGGAGTCGCTATGGGTGACCGGCACGATTATGTCGCCCTGGAGTGGGTGAAAGGCGAAATTGCCGAAACGCTGAAGCAGGCACGTCAGGCCTTGGAAGCGTTCGTCGAAAGCCCGCAAGACTCGACGCGGATGCGCTTCTGCTTGACCTATGTGCATCAGGTGCTCGGCACCTTGCAGATGGTCGAGTTCTACGGTGCGGCACTGCTGGCCGAAGAAATCGAGCAACTTGCCCGTGCGCTGCTGGATGAACGCGTCCCCAGCCAGAGCGAAGCGCTGGAAGTGCTCATGCAGGCGATTCTGCAGATGCCGGTTTACCTGGATCGTATCCAGAGTGCTCGGCGCGATCTGCCGATGGTCGTGCTACCGCTGCTCAACGATCTGCGGGCGGCGCGGGGCGAGCAGCTGTTATCGGAAACCCGCCTGTTTTCGCCAAACATGTCCGCCCGGGTGCCGGCCCTGTCGGGCGAGTTTTTGGCGCAGCGACAGACCGAGGAGCTGCCAGGTTTGCTTCGAAAGCTACGGCAGATGTGGCAGGTCGCGTTGGTGGGGGTCATTCGCAACCAGGATCTGCCTACCAACCTAAGCTATATGGCACGCGTCTTCGCGCGTCTGGAAATGCTCTGTAAGGATGCGCCGCTGGGCGCGCTGTGGCAGATCGCATCCGGCGTGGTTGAGGGGCTCGCCAGTGGCGCTGTCGCTAATGGCACCACGGTTCGGAACCTGTTACGTCAGGTAGACAAAGAGCTGAAGCGTCTGGTCGCGCAGGGCGCCGAGGGCATCAACCAGGCCGCTCCTGACGAGCTGACCAAGAATCTGCTGTTCTATGTCGCCAAGGCGCCGGCTCAGTCGCCCCGCATCCAGGCCTTGAAAGCTGAGTACAGTCTGGATGATGCGTTGCCCGACAGCACGCTAGTCGACGAAGAGCGGGCGCTGCTGGCCGGGCCGGACCGCGGCGCCATGCGCTCGGTCGTGGCCGCGTTGTGTGAGGAACTGGTTCGGGTCAAGGACAGCCTGGACCTCTTTGTCCGCAGCGACCGTTCGGGGCTGGCCGAGCTTGCGGCGCTGCAGCCGCCGCTCAAGCAGATTGCCGATACGCTCGCCGTGCTCGGTTTCGGTCAACCACGTCGGATCATTCTGGAGCAGATCAGCCTGGTCGAAGCCTTGGCCAATGGCCAGCAGCCTGACGACGCTGCCTTGATGGATGTCGCCGGCGCCCTGCTGTACGTCGAGGCGACGCTGGCTGGCATGGTTGGGGGCACCGCAGCCGAGCATCGAGGCGAGGAGAGTCATCTCCCTACCACCGACGTCGGTCAGATCCACCGCCTGGTTATTCGCGAGGCGCGTACGGGCCTGGAACAGGCAAAAGACGCGATTATCGAGTTCATCGCCTCGCAATGGAACCATCACCATCTGGCAGCTGTTCCGGAGTTGCTGAGCCAGTCCCGCGGCGGGCTGGCAATGGTTCCCCTTGCCCGCGCGGCGGCCTTGCTGGATGCCTGCAACCGCTACATCCAGGAACAATTGCTTGCGAAGCAGGCGATCCCGGATTGGCAAAGCCTGGATACGCTGGCTGATGCAATAACCAGCGTCGAGTATTACCTCGAGCGTCTCAGCGAAGACTGCGGCTCGCAGGGCGACCTGATCCTGAATGTCGCCGAGGAGAGCCTGCAGGCGTTGGGCTATCGGCTCAACGAGCAGCCTTATAGCGGGTTGGGAGAAACCAGCCCTGAGGCGAACGTCGAGTCGTCGGATCCGCTCGATGACATCGAAGTGCTGCCTTCCGAGCCGGCGCAGGCCCCGGAGCCTGCTGCCGAAATGCAGGACAAGGCCTCGATACGAGCAGATTTTCCGCCATCTGGGCAACACCGGAGTGCCGATACCGAGCCGGCCAACCCAGGCGCATCGGGTGTCGCCGGTGTGGCGCAAGCCGAGTCGTTCGATTGGTCAGGCGAAACTCTCGAACTGGCAAAATTGGAATCTTTGCAAGCAGATGCTGTCGCGGCGGACGATGCATCGCACACTGCCGAAGGACGGCCTGCCGATGATTCGCCGGACTACCTGCTGGAGTGGAGCGAAGCCGAGATGGCTGCGCTCGATATGCCTGAAGTCGTGCTGCCCGTCCCCATGGTCCGTGCGGCTTGCGACGAGCCGGCCATGACCCTGGAGGCGATCATGGCGACGCCTGTCGTCTCGGTCAATCCCCCGGCTCGGGATGTTCCGCCGAGCCTTCTGCCTCCGCCCGAGGGTGAGGAGGCAGTCGATGATGACTTGCTTGAAGTCTTCATCGAGGAAGCCGCCGAGGTGCTCGAAACCATCACCGAGCACCTGCCACGTTGGTCTGAAGATCCGTCTGACAAGGAGGCCCTCGGCGAGCTGCGGCGCGCCTTCCATACGCTCAAGGGCAGCGGGCGCATGGTCCGTGCGTTGGTCATCGGCGAACTCGCCTGGTCTGTCGAAAACCTGCTCAATCGGCTCCTTGATCGCAGCCTTGACGCAGGCGAGCCGGTCAAGCAACTGGTAGGTGACGTGGTGGCGCTGATGCCAACCCTGGTCGAAGAGTTTGCAGCCAAGGCACAACGCCAGCGCGATGATGTTGATCGGTTGGCGATCAACGCTCACGCCCTGGCCAAAGGGGAGCCGCCTGAACCTGACCCGCAGGGCGAAGTCGCGATCGACCAGCCGGCCCAGCCGGAGCTGCTTGACGAAGTGCTGGATCCGCAGTTGCTGGAGATATTCCGCAACGAGGCAGAAGCGCATCTTGCCGCGCTCGTCGACTTTCTCGCCGATTGCGCCCAACGCCTGCCGCGACCCGTTACCGACCCTTTGCAGCGTGCGCTACATACCCTCAAGGGGAGCGCGCACATGGCCGGGATACTGCCGATGGCGGAGATCGCCACGCCATTGGAAAGAATGGTCAAGGAATTCAAGGCCAACCTGATACAGATGGATCTGGCCGAGGCCGAACTGTTACATAGCGCAGAGCAACTGCTCAGGCGAGGGCTGGACAATCTTGAGCGTGAGCCGCTGGCAACGATCGAGGGTGCGGAAGATTTCATGGCCAGCGTGCATGCGCTGCATCAGGCACGGCTGGCGGATGCTGGCGCGCGTGGCGATACCGAACGGGGCGAGCCACGCGATCCAGGCATGATTGCGCAGTTTCTCTCCGAGGGCATGAACATCCTGCTCGACGCCGAATCGCTCTTGCAGAGCTGGCGCGAGCATCCTGCCGAGCGGCAGGAGCTGACGGCGCTGCTGGAAGAATTGACGACGCTGGGTCTCGGCGCTCAGATGGCCGAGCTGCCGCAAATCGACACGCTGTGTCGGGCGTTGCTCGACCTGTATGCGGTTGTGCAGGAAGGTCGTCTTGCGGTCAGCGCACGATTCTTCGATGACATCGAGCAGGCTCACGAGGCGCTGGTTGGCATGATGGATCAGGTGGCGGCCGGTCTGCAGGTGAGCGGACAGCCGGAGCTGGTGGCCCGGCTTGAACAGTTGCTGGCCGACGCGATTGATCCGCTCAGCTTTGAGCAACCGGGCGAAGAAAGCGGCATGACGCCCGCTGCTACGTTTGACTCGATCGACGCCACCAGCCAGCCTCGAGCCGAAGCCGAAGCCGAAGCCGAAGCCGAAGCCGAAGCCGAAGCCGAAGCCGAAGCTTGGCTCGCCGAGCCTTTGTTGGACCAGGACGAGCCAGACGAGGAAATGGTCGAGATCTTTCTTGACGAAGCGGTCGATCTATTGGAAAGCGCTGGCGATGCGCTGGAACGCTGGCTGGGAGACCCAGCCAATCAGTTGGCGTTATCGGCCTTGCTGCGTGACCTGCATACCCTCAAAGGCGGCGCGCGGATGGCTGAAATTCGGCCGATTGGCGATCTCGCGCATGAGCTCGAAACCCTCTATGAAGGGCTTTCAGACGGTCGCTACGTGCATACGGATGACCTTGCCACGCTGCTCCTGCGCAGCCACGATCAGTTGGCCATGCAACTTGAGCAGCTCCAGGCGCACAAGCCAATGGACCCCGCTGCGCGGCTGATCGAGCACATCCGCGCTTATCGGCATGGGGTCGCACCGGGCTTCGAGCCGGCTGTTTGGTCCGGCGACGAAACGCAAGTGGTCGACGAGGACCCGCAGAGGGCTGAGTCCGCTGCTGCTGACTCAGGGCGGCTGGAAGCTGCGGAGACGCCCGATGATGCCCGGCTCGGGCTCGATATGGACAGCGATGAACCTGAGGTCGGACCTGCATCGGCGCAAATCTTTCCGTTCCAAGCGTGGCTCCAGCCAGTGGCGCAGGGCCTCGTCGAACTGCCCGAAGCGCCGCAACCGGAGCCGGTCGAGTCGCCGCAACCGGCCTTGGCGACCGAGTCAGGCAAGGCACAGGCAGGTCGCTGGGAGAACCGCAATCCAGAGCGGATAGCGATCTTTCTAGAAGAAGGCTTTGACATCATCGGGCGCGCCGGAGCATCGCTTCAACGCTGGGTCGATGATGTTGACAACAGTCTTGAGATCGAAGCGTTGCAACGGGATCTGCACACCCTGAAAGGCGGTGCGTGGATGGCCGGCATAGGCGCGATCGGCGATCTGGCCCATGACCTGGAGTGCCTGTACGAGGGGCTGTGCGCCGGTCATTACCGCGCCAGCCCAGCCTTGTTCGCGCTCCTGCAAACCTGCCATGATCGGCTCGCGGCAATGCTCGATGCCGTGCGAGCTTTCCGTGAGGTGCCGGACGGGCAAGCGCTGATCGCAACCATTCAGCGTTTTCGGGCGAACCCTGAAGAGCAATTGAGCATGCCCAGCAGCGTTGCGTTGCAGGCAGCGCAGGATGCCGCCCAAGACGCTGCCGAAGCCGAGATTCTCGATATTTTCGTCGAAGAAGCGGACGAGCTGCTGGAGGAAATGGAGTCCGCTCTCGGGCGCTGGGAAGCCACAGGTGATAGCGTCGCGCCTCTGGCCGACATGATGCGGGTGCTCCATACCCTGAAAGGCGGTGCGCGGCTGGCGGCTCAAGTTCGGCTGGGCGACATGGCGCATGACCTGGAGCAACGTCTGAGCGAGGCGCAACTGCAAGGCGGTCCATGGACTGACAGCCTGTTTCTGGACGTGCAGGGCAGCTATGACGCATTGCTCAAAGAGGTCGAGTCGATGCGCTCGCGGCTGATAACTGAGCCCGATCTGGAGACAGACTCACAGCCGCAGGAAATTACGCAGGCGGAGCACACAAGCTCGTCCGTCATCGTGCTCGAAACGCCTATTGTGGCCGCCAGTGCTCAGGCTCCGACCGGCACTTCGCCGGCTAAGGTTCTGCCATTCATCCGCCGCGCCGAACAGGCTGCACTGGATGCTGCTTCACGCCGCGCACCGCAGGAACTGGTCAAGGTGCCTGCGGACCTTTTGGAGGGATTGGTCAACCTGGCGGGCGAAACATCAATTTTCCGCGGTCGGGTTGAGCAGCAGGTCAGCGACGTTGGCTTCACCTTGGGAGAGATGGAAGCCACTATCGAGCGGGTTCGCGACCAGTTGCGACGGTTGGACACCGAAACCCAGGCGCAGATTCTTAGCCGCTATCAGGCTGAAGCCGAGCGTGCAGGCTACGACGACTTCGATCCGCTGGAAATGGACCGGCATTCGCAGTTGCAGCAGCTGTCACGCGCACTGTTCGAGTCGGCATCGGACCTGCTGGATCTAAAGGAAACCCTGGCCGCGCGTAATCGCGACGCGGAAACCTTGCTGCTGCAGCAGGCGCGGGTCAACACGGAGCTGCAGGAAGGCCTCATGCGCACCCGCATGGTTCCCTTCGATCGGCTGGTGCCTCGTTTGCGCCGGATTGTTCGTCAGGTGGCTGGCGAGCTAGGCAAGCAGGTCGAGTTCCAGGTGGGCAATGCGACAGGTGAGATGGACCGCAGCGTACTCGAGCGCATCGTTGCGCCATTGGAGCATATGCTGCGCAACGCGGTTGACCACGGTATTGAGGTCGGCGCCAAGCGTGTCGCAGCAGGTAAGCCCGAGCAGGGCAACATTCGCCTGGACCTGAGCCGTGAAGGCGGGGATATCGTGCTGGCCTTGAGCGATGACGGTGCAGGCATCAACCTTGAAGCCGTTCGCCGCAAGGCGATCGAGCGCGGCTTGATGCAGCCCGGCATCGAGCTGTCGGACCATGACGTGCTGCAGTTCATTCTCGAGGCCGGTTTCTCGACCGCCGAGCAAGTGACGCAGATATCCGGGCGTGGTGTCGGCATGGATGTGGTGCATTCCGAGGTCAAGCAGCTCGGGGGCTCCATGAGCATCGAGTCTACGCTTGGCAAAGGGACACGCTTCCTGATCCGCCTGCCATTCACTGTGTCGGTCAATCGGGCTCTGATGGTGTATTCCGGCGAGGACCTTTATGCGATTCCGCTGAACACGATCGAAGGCATCGTGCGTGTGTCGCCTTACGAACTCGAAGCCTATTACCAGCCAGGTGCATCGCGCTTCGAGTATGCGGGACAGACCTATGAGTTGCGCTACTTAGGCGAGCTGCTGAACAACGGTCAGCGGCCAAAGCTGGTCGGGCAAAGCCTGCCGTTACCGGTGATCCTGGTGCGTTCGAATGACCACAGTGTGGCGGTACAGGTCGACAGCCTCGCTGGTTCCCGCGAAATTGTGGTGAAGGGCTTGGGGCGGCAATTTGTCACTGTGCCGGGCATTTCCGGGGCGACCATTCTCGGCGATGGCCGAGTGGTGGTGATCCTCGATCTGCTCGCGACCATCCGTGTCCTGCATGCCCATCTGCTTACCCAGCAGCAGCCACTGCGCCTGCTCGGCGAAGACGAGCCGGCCGATAGCGAAGTCGCTCGGCCAACGCTGGTGATGGTGATTGACGATTCGGTGACTGTGCGCAAGGTCACCAGTCGCCTCCTCGAGCGGAACGGAATGAACGTGCTGACGGCCAAGGATGGTGTCGACGCGATCGCGCAGTTGCACGAGCGCAAGCCCGACATCATCCTGCTGGATATCGAAATGCCGCGGATGGACGGCTTCGAAGTGGCCACGCTGGTGCGGCGCGATGAGCATCTGAAGGCTCTGCCCATCATCATGATCACCTCGCGAACCGGCGAAAAGCACAGGGATCGGGCCATGGCCATCGGCGTGAACGCGTACCTTGGAAAACCTTACCAGGAATCGCTGCTACTCGAGACAATCGAGCAACTGGTCAAGCGTCATGAGTGAGCTCGTTGCGGCACGCATCGGCATAATCGCCGACACCTCGCTGCAGCGCCACGTGTTGCAGCAGGCCTTGAGTGCCAATGGTTACAAGGTCGTGCTCAACTGCGACCCGGCGCGAATCGAGGAATCAGACCTGCTGGCAGCGCAAGCCGAGCTGTGGTTGGTCGATCTTGCGCAGACGGAAGCTTCTCCCCTGGTTAATGCCTTGCTCGAGCGGCACAGCTGTCCGGTCCTGTTTGGCGAGGGGCTCGCGCCGGAGCGCCACTCCGAACCGAGCCCTACAGTCCGTCCATCGATCAGCTGATGCTCAATCTGGCTCAGCAGTTCGGTGATCGTTGCGGTGTCATCGCGTTCAGCGGCATGCGCAGCGATGGCAATGCCGCGGCCGCCTATGTTTTGCGACAGGGCGGCAGGGTCTGGACCCAGCGAGCCGACTCCTGCGTTTGCTCGCGCATGCCCGACAGCCTGCGCGAGGGCGGCTATAGCTCGCTCAGCGGCGATCCGCGCGAGCTGGCGCAGGCCTTGGTCAATCATTTTGCGCAACAGGCCAGCCAGCCCGTTGCGGCATTGCAACCGGATAACCCATGAGTCAAGCCGCTATCGATCAGGATACCCCTGCCAGCCTAACCGCGCTTCTGGTCCCCTTGGCCGACCGAATGTTGCTGGTGCCAAACGTCGCGGTAGCCGAGCTTGTTCCTTATCGCGCTCCGCAGTCGGCGCAAGGCACCCCGCCCTGGTTTCTCGGGCAGATATCGTGGCGAGACCTGAGATTGCCGCTGCTGTCGTTCGAGGCGGCATCGGACGGTCAACCCGACACGGGGCCGGGTTCGCGCGTGGCCGTGCTAAACGCCCTGGGTGGGCGTGATCATGTGAAGTTCATCGCTTTGCTGGTTCAGGGCATCCCGCGCTCGATCAAGGTTGACCCGAACCTGGCGCGGTCGGACGTCCCGTTGGCCCCTCTGGAGCTGGACGCGGTCAACCTTGGCGATGTTCAGGCGCGCATACCGAACCTTATCGCGCTGGAGCAGAAACTGGCGGACGCCGGCCTGATCTGAGGCGGGTCGGATACAGCCGATAAAAAGCGCGGGAGGCTGGAAAGCTGGACGGGTGATGCTGAGAGCTTGTAGAGGAAGCGGGCCGTGCAGAAACGCTTGGCAGGTAAAGACCGGAGCAGAAAACCTTCCAGCTTAAAAGTCGCCCCAAAGCTGTTGAGCGACGCTCAAGGCCACCACGGGTGCGGTTTCGGTGCGCAGCACGCGCGGCCCAAGGCGGGCTGGCTGAAACCCGGCGCTGCGCGCCTGTTCGACTTCGGCATCGTTCAAGCCACCTTCCGGCCCGATCAGAAAGGCCAAGGTGACGGGCCGCTGATGCGCTGTCAGTGGTTCGGCCACCGGGTGTAGAACCAGCTTCAGCTCCGCTTCCAGCGTCAACCAATCCTGTAGCGGCATCGGCGGATGGATGGTCGGAACGACTGAACGTCCACACTGTTCGCAGGCGCTGATGGCGATCTGGCGCCAGTGCGCCAGGCGCTTATCGGCACGTTCGTCATTGAGCCGTACTTCACAGCGCTCGCTGATGATTGGCGTGATTTCCGCAGCGCCCAATTCGGTCGCTTTCTGAATCGCCCAATCCATACGCTCGCCGCGCGACAGCCCTTGGCCCAGGTGGATCTTCAGCTGTGCTTCGGGCAAGCCAGGGCGCTGCTCATGCAGTCGGACCTTCACCTGCTTCTTGCCCACCTCCAGCAGTTCGCCGCAGAACTCTCGGCCGCTGCCATCGAACAGCTGCACTCCAGCGCCGGCCGGCAGTCGCAGAACCCGGCTGAGGTAATGCGCTGAAGCGTCCGGTAGCGCGCAGGTGCCCAGTGAGAGAGGCGTGTCGATAAAAACTCGGGATATGCGCATAAGAGCAGCTGCAAGCGGCAAGTTGGAAACGGCAAGTCTAAAGCATCGGCTGCCCGGCTTGCAGTTCTTGTCTTGCTTGTCGCTTCCGTTAGCCTGGATCGCGAAATTCGCTGGGCGCCCCCAGCGGTACCGCGACGCTGACCGTCGCGCGCGTCGCGATATCAATGCCTTCGGTAGCCACGTCGGCGAGAAAGTCGATTTGTTCCTCGGTGATGGTATAGGGCGGCAGGAAATACACCACGCTGCCCAGCGGGCGCAACAAGGCGCCGCGATGCAGGGCGTGCTGGTAGACCTTCAGGCCGCGGCGTTCCTGCCAGGGATAGGGGGTTTTGCTGGCCTTGTGCTGCACCATCTCGATGGCAACCGCCATGCCGGTCTGGCGCACCTCGGCCACCTGTGGATGATCGCTGAGGTGGGCGGTGGCTTTCGTCATTCGTGCTGCCAGCGCCTTGTTGGCTTCGATGATGCCGTCCTGTTCGAAAATGTCGAGGCTTGCGAGCGCCGCGGCGCAGGCCAGCGGGTTGCCGGTGTAGGTGTGCGAGTGGAGGAAGGCGCGCAGCGTCGAATAGTCGTCATAGAACGCCCGGTACATTCGGTCGGTGGTGAGCACTGCGGCCATTGGCAGGTAGCCGCCAGTCAAGGCCTTGGACAGGCAGAGGAAGTCTGGCGTGATGCCAGCCTGCTCGCAGGCGAACATGCTGCCGGTGCGGCCGAAGCCGACCGCGATCTCGTCGTGAATGAGGTGGACTTCGTAGCGGTCGCAGGCCTCGCGCAGCAGCTTCAGATATACCGGGTGATACATGCGCATGCCGCCGGCGCCCTGGATCAGCGGTTCGACGATGACCGCGGCGATATCCTGGTGGTGCTCGGCCAGGGTCTGCTCCATGTGCGCGAACATCTGCCGCGAATGCGCTTCCCAGCTCACGCCTTCGGGTCGCAGGTAGCAGTCCGGGCTCGGCACCTTGAAGGTGTCCAGCAGCAGCGGCTTGTAGGTGTCGGTGAAGAGGGCGACGTCGCCCACCGACATGGCGGCAACGGTTTCCCCGTGATAGCTGTTGGTCAGGGTGACGAAGCGCTGCTTCCGGCCACGTCCGCTGTTGCGCCAGTAGTGGAAGCTCATCTTCAGCGCCACTTCGATCCCGGTGGAGCCGTTGTCGGTGTAGAAGACCCGGTCCAGTCCGGCCGGGGTCAGCGCAACCAGCCGTTCCGACAGCTCCACCACCGGCTGGTGACTGAAGCCGGCCAGCATCACGTGCTCGAGCTGGTCGAGCTGATCCTTGATGCGCTGGTTGATGCGCGGATTGGCATGGCCGAACACGTTGACCCACCAGGAGCTGACTGCATCCAGGTAGCGCTTGCCGTCGAAATCCTCCAGCCAGACGCCTTCGCCGCGGCGAATCGGAATCAGCGGCAGCTGCTCGTGATCTTTCATCTGGGTGCAGGGGTGCCAGAGCACGGCAAGGTCGCGTTGCATCCAGCTGTCGTTCAGGCTCATGGTCGCTCCTTTACGGGGTGAAATCGGCGCAGCCTAGCAGAACTCGTTGGCAGCACTTCACCGATAGCGGATTTATCGACTTGATCGATAGCTTGAAACGAAAAAATGCGATTCATTTCGATCTGTTAGTCGTTAGGCTTGTGGCTCCTCAATCCGGGACGTTTCCGATGCAATGGCAAAACTCATCCAGCAATTACGGCCTGATCAGCATCCTGATGCACTGGCTGGTGGCGATTGCGGTGATCGGGCTGTTTGCGCTGGGTTACTGGATGGTGGGGCTGACTTATTACAGCAGCTGGTATCGAACCGCTCCGGATATCCATAAAAGTATCGGCCTGCTTCTGTTCGCGTTGATGGTACTGCGGGTTATCTGGCGGTTCCTTAGTCACGGGCCAGCGCCACTGGCGAGCCATGGACGGTTGACACGCTTGGCAACCAAGGCGGGACACGGTGTGCTTTACCTCGGCCTGTTTGCCGTAATGATTTCCGGCTATCTCATTTCCACCGCCGATGGCCGCGCGATCAGCGTTTTTGGCTGGTTTGAAATGCCTGCCCTGATTACATCGATCCCGAACCAGGAAGACATTGCCGGCCTGGTTCACGAATACCTCGCCTGGGCCCTGGTGATCCTTTCCGGCCTGCACGCCTTGGCGGCACTGAAGCATCATTTCATCGATCACGATTCGACGCTCAAACGAATGCTTGGCCGTGCCGAGGCCTGATATCAATCACTCAAGGAGAACACTATGTTGAAGAAAACCGTTGCTGCACTGGCCTTGGGCTCGTCGATTTTCGCGGGCCAGGTATTCGCTGCCGACTACGCCATCGACAAGCAGGGCCAGCACGCCTTCGTCAATTTCAAGATCAGCCACCTCGGCTACAGCTGGCTGTGGGGCACCTTCAAGGATTTCGATGGCAGCTTCAGCTTCGACGCGGACAAGCCGGAGGCGAGCAAGGTCAAGGTCACGCTGAAGACCGCCAGCGTCGACACCAACCACGCCGAGCGCGACAAGCACCTGCGCAGCGACGACTTCCTCAACGTCGACCAGCACCCGACAGCGACCTTCGAGTCGACTTCGGTGAAGTCCACCGGCGACGGCACCGCCGACATCACCGGCGACCTGACGCTCAACGGCGTGACCAGGCCGGTGGTGGTCGCCGCCCAGTTCATCGGCGAGGGCGATGATCCCTGGGGTGGCTATCGTGCCGGTTTCGAAGGCAGCACCACGCTGACGCTCAAGGACTTCGACATCAAGATGGATCTCGGCCCGGCCTCGCAAACGGTCGATCTGATCATCTCGGTCGAAGGTGTGCGTCAGTAAAACGCTCCCAGTGGAGCCCGAGCGCCGGCATCTTGCCGGCGTTTTGAGTTGAGGCGCTGCGAATTCGCGGCAGGTATTTCGGTCGAATGGTTCGTTGCCGATATTTCGAAACATTTATTACTGATGCGATCAGTTCGGGTCGGTTTACAAACAGCTGTGGATGTAAGTATATTCCGGTCCACTCTGCGTCTGCGTCTCGTCTGCGTTGTTGTGCCCACTCCCGCCTGCCAGGTTTTCAAGAGGTCTTAACCATGTCAATCAAGTCAGCCCACGCTGCCCTGATGTCCATTCTCGCCATGGCTGTTTTACTGGCCGGCTGCCAGGAAGAAAGTGCTCCTCCGCCCCAGCAGAAGCCCAAGGTGGGTATTGTGATCCTGCAGGCGGAGCCGTTCGCCCTGGCCACGGAGCTCCCTGGCCGGGCACGTGCGCATCGTGTCGCCGAGGTGCGTCCGCAGGTCAACGGCATCATCCAGAAGCGTCTGTTCACCGAAGGCGGCGAAGTCAAGGCCGGGCAACAGCTCTATCAGATTGATGCGTCGGTGTACGAGGCCACGCTGAAGAACGCCCAGGCCAGCCTGGCTTCGGCCAAGTCCCTGGCTGATCGCTATGCCCTGCTGGTCGAGGAGCAGGCCGTAAGCCGGCAAGCCTATGACGAGGCCCGCGCGGCGAGCCTGCAGGCCGAAGCGAACCTGGAACAGGCGCGTATCAACCTGCGCTACACCAAGGTGCTGGCGCCGATCTCGGGGCGCATCGGGCGCTCGGCCGTGACCGAAGGCGCACTGGTCAGCAACGGCCAGGCGTAGGAGCTGGCGACCATCCAGCAGCTCGATCCGATCTACATCGACGTCACCCAGCCGGTGCGCGACCTGCTCAGTCTGCGCCGCGACCTCGCCGAGGGCCGCCTGCAGAAGGCCGGCGACGACGCGGCCAAGGTGACGCTGACCCTGGAGGACGGCAGCCAGTACTCCCAGGAGGGCAAGCTGGAGTTCTCCGAGGTGTCGGTTGATTCCGGCACCGGCTCGGTAACGCTGCGGGCGGTATTTCCCAACCCTGACCGTATGTTGCTGCCGGGCATGTTCGTGCATGCTCAGCTGGTCGCCGGGGTGAAGAGCGAAGCGATCCTGGCACCGCAGCAAGGTATTACACGCAACCCCAAGGGTGACGCCACTGCCATGGTTCTCGATGCCGAGGACAAGGTTGAAGTGCGCCAGGTCAAGACCGCCCGCGCCGTGGGCAATCGCTGGCTGATCGCCGAGGGCCTACAGGCGGGCGATCGACTTATTACCGAAGGCCTGCAGTTCATCCGGCCTGGTGTACAGGTGGACGCCAGTCCTGCCAGCAACGTCATGACTGCCCAGCCACAAGCCAACTGAGGCTGCGCCCGAGGAAAATCCGCGATGTCCAACTTTTTCATTGATCGCCCGATCTTCGCCTGGGTGGTCGCGATGGTGATCATGCTTGCCGGTGGGCTGTCCATCCTCGGCCTGCCGGTCAACCAGTACCCCAGCATTGCCCCTCCGGCGGTCGGCATTTCAGTAACCTATCCGGGTGCGTCGGCAAAGACGGTGCAGGACACCGTGGTGCAGGTCATCGAACAGCAGCTCAATGGTATCGACGGGTTGCGCTATATCAGCTCGGCGAGCAACTCCGACGGCAGCATGGAGATCACGGTCACCTTCAACCAGGGTACGGATCCGGATATTGCCCAGGTGCAAGTGCAGAACAAGCTGCAGCTGGCCACTCCGCTGCTGCCGCAGGAAGTTCAGCAGCAGGGCATTCGCGTGACCAAGGCGGTACGCAACTTCCTGATGGTGGTTGGCGTCGTCTCGTCGGACGGCAGTATGATCCAGACCGACCTGGCCGACTACATTGTTTCCAATATTCAGGACCCGATTTCCCGTACGTCGGGGGTCGGTGACTTCCAGGTGTTCGGCTCCCAGTACGCCATGCGCATCTGGCTGGACCCGGCCAAGCTGAATAATTTTGCGCTGACCCCGGTGGACGTGGGCGATGCCATTCGTGCGCAGAACGTGCAGGTTTCGGCCGGTCAGTTCGGCGGCCTCCCGGCCGTTCCCGGCCAGCAGCTGAGCGCCACTATCATCGGCAAAACGCGGCTGGAGACACCCGAGCAGTTCCGCGAGATTCTCCTCAAGGTCAACAGCGACGGCTCCCAGGTTCGCCTGAAGGACGTCGCCCGAGTCGAGCTGGGCGCCGAGCGAGCCGCGATCACTGCGCAATACAACGGCAGCCCTGCGGCCGGCATTGGCATCAAGCTGGCGACTGGCGCCAATGCGTTGGATACCGCCCAGGCCGTGCGTCAGACCATCAGCGAACTGCAGCCGTTCTTTCCGCGCGGGATGGAAATCGTTTATCCGTACGACACCTCGCCGGTGGTCTCGGCGTCGATCACGAACGTGGTGCACACCCTGTTCGAGGCGATCGTACTGGTGTTCCTGGTGATGTATCTGTTCCTGCAGAATTTCCGCGCCACGCTGATCCCCACGCTCGCCGTGCCAGTGGTGTTGCTCGGGACCTTCGGTCTGCTCGCGGCGTTCGGCTTCAGCATCAACACCCTCACCATGTTCGCCATGGTGCTGGCGATCGGCCTGCTGGTCGACGACGCCATCGTCGTGGTGGAAAACGTCGAGCGGGTGATGGCCGAGGAAGGGCTGTCGCCGGTGGAGGCGACGCGCAAGTCGATGGGCCAGATTCAGGGCGCACTGGTGGGTATCGGCCTGGTGCTCTCGGCAGTGTTCCTGCCGATGGCGTTCTTCGGCGGTTCCACCGGCGTCATTTATCGGCAATTCTCGATAACCATTGCCTCGGCCATGACGCTCTCGGTGCTGGTGGCGCTGATCTTCACGCCGGCGCTGTGCGCAACCCTGCTCAAGCCCGTCGAGAAGGGCCATCAGCATGAGAAGCGCGGCTTCTTCGGCTGGTTCAACCGGACCTTCGATCGCGGAGTGCGGCGTTACGAGAAAGGGGTGGTCGCGGTTCTGCGGCGCAAGCTGCCGTTCCTTATCCTGTATGTTGCCATCGTCGCTGCGCTGGCTCTGCTGTTCGCCCGGCTGCCCAGTGCCTTCCTGCCCGATGAAGACCAGGGCGTGCTCTTCGCTCAGGTGCAGACGCCGGCGGGCTCGACGGCCGAACGTACCCAGCAAACTGTAGACGCGATGCGAGAGTACCTGCTGACGGAAGAGTCGGACGTGGTCAACTCGGTGTTCACCGTTACCGGCTTCAACTTCGCCGGCCGTGGTCAGAACTCGGCGCTGGCGTTCATCGGGCTCAAGCCGTGGGAAGAGCGTCCGGACGCTGAGGACAGCGTTTTCGCCCTGGCCAAGCGCGCGCAGCAGCACTTCAGCTCGTTCCGGGATGCCATGGTGTTCGCCTTTGCGCCGCCTGCGGTCATGGAGCTCGGCAACGCGACTGGCTTCAATTTTTACCTCCAGGACCGTGCCGGTCTTGGCCATGATGCGTT
Organism: Stutzerimonas stutzeri; assembly: GCF_024448935.1. Taxonomy (GTDB): domain Bacteria; phylum Pseudomonadota; class Gammaproteobacteria; order Pseudomonadales; family Pseudomonadaceae; genus Stutzerimonas; species Stutzerimonas stutzeri_AO. Next base: position 69,801 of record NZ_JAMOIE010000002.1, on the reverse strand, counting down.
GATGGCTGCACGTAACCAGTTTCTCGGGCTGGCTGCGCAGAGCTCTATGCTGCAGGCGGTACGCCCAAACGGCCTGAACGACGAGCCGCAGTACCAGTTGCTGATCGATGACGAGAAGGCCAGGGCGTTGGGCGTTGCCCTGAGCGAGATCAACGACGCGCTGTCGATCAGCTGGGGTTCGAGCTACGTCAACGATTTCATCGATCGCGGCCGGGTGAAGAAGGTCTATGTGCAGGGTATCGCGCCATCGCGCATGGGGCCGGAGGACCTCGACAAGTGGTTCGTGCGCAACGATCAGGGCGAAATGGTGCCGTTCAGTGCGTTCGGCAGTGGCAAGTGGATCTACGGCTCGCCCAAGCTGTCGCGCTACAACGGTGTGTCGGCGATGGAGATCCTCGGCGAGCCGGGCCCGGGCTACAGCACCGGCGATGCTATGGCTGAGGTCGAGCGTCTGGCCGAACAGCTGCCGGAGGGTGTCGGCGTCTCGTGGACCGGCCTGTCGTTCGAGGAGCGGCTCTCCGGCGGTCAGGCTCCGGCGCTCTACGCACTCTCGCTGTTGGTCGTGTTCCTCTGCCTGGCGGCGCTCTACGAGAGCTGGTCGATTCCGTTCGCGGTCATGCTGGCGGTGCCGCTCGGGGTGATCGGGGCGCTGTTGGCGACCATGGGGCGCGGGCTGAGCAACGACGTGTTCTTCCAGGTCGGCCTGCTGACTACCATCGGCCTCACCGCGAAGAACGCAATCCTGATCGTCGAATTCGCCAAGGATCTGCATGCCGAAGGCAAGAGCCTGTTCGAGGCGGCGGTACAAGCTTGTCGCATGCGCTTGCGTCCGATCATCATGACCTCGCTGGCCTTCACGCTCGGCGTGGTTCCGCTGGCGCTGGCCAGCGGCGCGGGGGCGGGTAGCTCGCATGCGATCGGCACGGGGGTGATTGGCGGCATGGTCACCGCCACCGTGCTGGTGATCTTCTGGGTGCCTTTGTTCTATGTCGTGGTGTCTTCGCTGGGTAAGCGCAAAAAGGCTGGCGGCGACGAGCAAAACGGAGAGGCGCAATGAACAAGTCAGTACTGAGCCTGGCGCTGATGGCAGCGCTGAGCGGTTGCTCGTTAATGCCTGATTACCAGCGCCCCGACGCGCCAACGCCCGAGGCCTGGCCCGAGGGTGAGGCTTACACCGGCTCTGCCAGTGCGGTGAACGAGCGACCGATGGAGATGGAATGGCAGGCCTTTTTCAGGGATCCCGCGCTGCGTGAGCTGATACAAGTGGCCCTGGAGAACAACCGCGACCTTCGAGCCGCGGCGCTGAATGTCGATGCGTATCGCGCGCTCTACCGTATTCAGCGGGCCGATCTGCTGCCGCTGGTAAGTGGCGACGCGGCTGGCAGTCGTACGCGAACTCCTGGAGATCTGAACCAGACCGGCGAGAGTGACATCAACAGCCAGTACAGCGCGACGTTCGGTGTCTCCTGGGAGCTGGACCTGTTTGGTCGTCTCGACAGTTTGCGTGAGCAGGCGCTGCAGGAATATTTCGCCACCGAGGCAGCACAGCGGAGCACCCGGATCAGTCTGATCGCGAGCGTCGCCAACGCCTGGCTGACCTTGCAGACCGATCAGGCTCTGTTGCAGGTGAGTCGTGACACGCTGAAGACCTATGAGGAAAGCTTCTCACTTACTCAGAGCAGCTTCGAAGTCGGCGTAGCCTCGGCGCTCGATCTGAGCCAGGCGCGCAGCGCAGTGGATACCGCGCGAGTGGGGATCGAGCGTTATAGCCGCCAGGTTGCCCAGGACCGCAACGCCCTCGCGCTGCTGCTTGGCCGAGACATTCCGTTGGACTTGCCGGCCGATGGTCGACTGGAGCGCGACCTGCTGGCCACTGTTCCGGTGGGGTTGCCGTCGGACTTGCTCTATAAGCGTCCGGACATCATTCAAGCCGAATATCAGCTACGCGCTGCCAACGCCAACATCGGGGCGGCGAGGGCAGCGTTCTTTCCGCGTATCAGCCTCACTGGCGCGGTAGGTACCGCGAGCAGCGAGCTGTCCGGGCTGTTCGATGGTGGCTCCAGCTACTGGAATTTTTCTCCGAGCATCAGTGTGCCGATCTTCAATGCCGGGCAACTGCGTGCCAACCTCGACTACGTCGAGATCAGCCGCAACATCCAGGTGGCGCAGTATGAACAGGCAATCCAGACGGCGTTCCGTGAGGTGGCGGACGGGCTGGCCGCCCAGGCGACCTACGTTCGCCAGTTGCAGGCTCAGGGTGACTTGTTGGAGGCCAGCGAAGACTACTATCGTCTCGCCGAGAGGCGTTACCGGACGGGCGTAGACAGCTACCTGACCTTGCTCGATGCACAGCGTCAGCTGTTTGAAGTGCAGCAGCAGTACATCAGTGACCGTCTGGCGCAGATGATCAGTGAAGTCGAGTTGTTCAAGGCGTTGGGTGGCGGTTGGGATGCTAACGCCGAGGCTGAGGTTGTGCCGGGGCCGGGTTGAGGCTGGCGCGCGGCGCTTGGCGTCGGTCGGTGGTGTTATGACCGGGCTTGCGAGGCCTCGACTTTAGCGGACCTTGGAGCCGAACAGCACGACATGTGGAGGTTTAGCGCCACGCCAGCCCCGGTTTGTTGTGGTTGGACCGGTTGGATGGATCCCCGGACCGAGCTGACGCTGAAACAAGAACGCCGCCTCTGAGGGCGGCGTTTTTGTCCGTGCTGCGTTTCAGCGATTGCGGGTCAGCAATGCCGGCTTCTCACCGCGAGGCTTGGTCGGCAGCTGTTCCAACTGCTCAATGCTGGGAAGTCGGTCGAGCTTCGACTCCTTGTGGATGATCACCGGCTGCTTTTCCTTCGGCTTCTCCGCAACGTCCCGGCGGACACCATCGCTGTCACCGTCGATCCGGCGCCCTTCGTTCTTGCGGCGTGGCTGCCCGCCACGGGCCGGCTGCCCTTGACGCTTGGCTTTACCTTGAGCGCCGGCACTGGCAGCGCCGCTGCGTGGGCCTGCCGCGGCACGTGGCTGGCTAGCCGGTTGAGTCGGCGCGCCGGGACGCCGGCCACGTCCCTGCTTGTTCTGGTAGGGGCTGACATAGTCGACGCTGTTGCCGAAGTTATCGACTTCATCATCGAGAAATACGTCCGGAGCGCGATCATTCGGTAGCCGAGGTGGCCGGCTCACCGGAGCTGCAGCTGTCTGCTCTGCCGAGCCCTGCGCTGGACGCGCAGTGCGCGGCTTGTTGCGTTCGCGACGGTTGCGCTCACCCGCTTTCGGCTCGCCGGCTGCAGCTTCGGTGGTTTTGCCGGCGCGCTCGCTCCGAGGTGTGCGTTCACTGTTGCGGGCAGGACGCGGCGCACGGACTTCCGGCTTCTCCGCCTCGATGCTGCTGGCGTCGAAGCCCAGCAAATCGCCGTCCGCAATTTTCTGCTTGGTCATCCGCTCGATGCCTTTGAGCAGCTTTTCCTCGTCGGGTGCAACCAGCGAAATCGCTTCACCGCTGCGGCCAGCCCGACCGGTACGCCCGATCCGGTGAACGTAGTCTTCCTCGACGTTCGGCAGCTCGAAATTGACCACGTGAGGCAGCTGGTCGATGTCCAGCCCGCGCGCGGCGATATCGGTGGCGACCAGGATACGCACCTGGTTGGCCTTGAAATCTGCCAGCGCCTTGGTCCGCGCGTTCTGGCTCTTGTTGCCGTGAATCGCGACGGCCGGCAAACCGTGCTTGTCGAGATACTCGGCAAGGCGGTTGGCGCCATGCTTGGTGCGGGTGAACACCAGCACCTGTTCCCAGGCGCCTTTGGTGATCAGATGGGCCAGCAGGGCACGTTTGTGCGTGGATGGCAGGCGAAAAACGCGCTGCTCGATACGCTCGACAGTCGTGTTCGGTGGCGTGACCTGGATTTTCTCCGGCTCGTGCAGCAACTTGCTGGCGAGGTCGGTGATGTCTTTGGAAAAGGTCGCCGAGAACAGCAGGTTCTGGCGCTTGGTCGGCAGCTTGGCGAGGACCTTCTTGACGTCATGGATAAAGCCCATGTCGAGCATGCGGTCGGCTTCGTCGAGGACCAGAATCTCCACGTGGGAAAGGTCGACGGCTTTCTGGTTAGCCAAGTCGAGCAAGCGGCCCGGGCAGGCGACAAGCACGTCGAGGCCCTTTGCAATGGCTTGAACCTGCGGGTTCATGCCGACGCCGCCAAAGATCACCGCGCTTTTGAGCGGCAGATCGCGGGCATAGACCTTGAAGCTGTCATGCACCTGGGCAGCCAGCTCGCGGGTTGGTGTCAGCACCAGCACGCGCGGTTGGCGCGGGCCATGGCGGTGTTCGCGATCGGGATGGCCGCCCGGGAATAGAATTTCCAGTACGGGGAGGGCAAAGCCACCGGTCTTGCCGGTTCCTGTCTGTGCCGCGACCATCAGGTCGCGTCCTTGCAACACGGCGGGAATGGCCCGCTGTTGCACGGGTGTAGGCTGGGTGTAGCCGGCAGCCTCGACGGCACCGGCCAAAGCCTCGGAGAGACCGAGGGAAGCAAAGGACATGAGTAATCCTGTCTTGTGTAGGGCGATGCCCTGGGATGGTCATGCCTGGCTCGAATCGCGACTGGCGTGCGATCCCGTCCGGTCCTGCCGCATCTCTACGATAACGACATCCGGGCGTAAGCCTGGCGGAAGCGCGGAGTATAACAGAGCCTGTTAACGCCGCATTGCTGAGACAGTGTGGCACTTCCTTCGTTCAGGCGCCAGCACCTATTGCAAGGCAGCTGCGGCGATTTGCCCTGCCCGGCGTGAGCCTTCACTTGCGAAGCGGCCTCGCGAGGCCGAGCGTTTCGAACCGGGCCCGCAGCATAAAAGCCCTGACGAAGCTGGTCGCTCCTTAGGGCTCTTTTCGTTGCACCAATAAAGCTGTCGCAAGTGACAGCTTGCTCGTTAGTTTGGTGCGATTACGCTTTTATTGATGCTCTTCAGGCTGGCTTTATTTTTTCAGGATAAATACAAGCTACTGATAATTAACTAAAAATATTGCTATTTCTCGATGTGGCCTTGGATTTGCATATTACCTGTCTGTAGTGGCGAGTTCATTGTCAAATGATGCTGGAGTAAAGATGAGCAGTAAAAAAGAGACGACTGATGCGGACATCCTGCCGCTGTTGGACGCGGCAAAACAGGCCGCGGAAAACGCTTACTGCGTTTACTCGCAATTCCCGGTAGGGGCTGCGCTGTTGACTGCCGACGGCACGACCATTGTTGGCTGCAATGTGGAGAACGCGTCCTTCGGACTCACTAACTGCGCCGAACGCGCTGCGCTCTGCGCAGCGATCAGTCAGGGATACGCGCCGAGAAGCTTCAAGGCGCTGGTTGTATATGCGCCGAAAATGGAGCGTATCAGCCCCTGCGGGGCGTGCCGTCAGGTCATTAGCGAATTGCTAGCGCCTGACTGCCCCGTCTATTGCTGCGGCAGCGATGCCGAACACTATCGAGTCTGGAGCAGCGAAGAGCTACTGCCGGGCGCCTTTTCCTTTTGATGTGACAGGATCGAGATGGCGACCCTGTCGGGCGCGTCACTGGCTTGTTCTTCTTTCCTATATCGGAACTCCGCATGAGCCTCATAGGTATCTTCGTGCTGTTGTTGATTGCGATCGCGTTCTCCAGCAATCGCAAGGCTATTCGCCTGCGCACTGTGCTTGGGGCTTTTCTACTTCAGGCGGGGATTGGTGCCTTTGTGCTCTATGTCCCTTGGGGCAAAGATATGCTGGCCGGTGTTTCAGGCTCAGTGGTCTCGCTGCAGGGTTACGCGAACGAGGGCATCTCCTTCCTGTTCGGCGGCCTGAGCAGCGACAAAATGTTTGAACTGTTCGGCAATCAGGGGTTCGTGTTTGCCATTCGTGTGTTGCCGCTGATTGTGTTCTTTAGCGCCTTTATTGCAGTGCTTTATCACCTGGGGGTGATGACGCTGGTGATTCGCGTCATAGGGGGTGCATTGCACTGGGTTCTGGGCACCAGCCGTACTGAATCGATGTCTGCCACCGCCAACATTTTTGTCGGCCAGACCGAGGCGCCACTGGTCGTGCGTCCCTTTATTCCGCGCATGACTCGCTCCGAGTTGTTCGCGGTGATGGTGGGAGGCCTTGCTTCAGTGGCAGGGGCAGTACTGATCGGTTATGCCAGCCTGGGTGTCGAGCTTAAATATCTGATTGCAGCGAGCTTCATGGCCGCGCCTGGCGGCTTGCTGATGGCGAAATTGATGGAGCCGGAAACGGCAAAGCCGCAAGACGACCCTGACGACATTGATTCGCTGGTGAGTGACAAGCCCATCAACGTGCTCGATGCCGCTGCCAGCGGCGCGACCAGCGGGTTGCAGCTCGCGCTTAACGTCGGCGCCATGCTACTGGTTTTCATTGCGCTGATCGCAGTGCTCAACGGATTGCTGGGCTGGTTCGGCGGCTGGTTCGGTTACGGCGATATCAGCTTGCAGCTGATCCTTGGTTACCTGTTTGCGCCCCTTGCGTTCGTCATCGGAGTGCCCTGGAGCGAGGCGGTGCAGGCAGGAAGCTTCATCGGTCAGAAACTGGTGCTCAACGAATTCGTCGCCTATATCGATTTCGTCCGGTATCTGGACCCTGCGAATGGCATCCCCCTGTCAGCACAGACGCAGGTGATCGTGACCTTCGCCCTCTGCGGCTTCGCCAACCTGTCGTCGATTGGCATCTTGCTTGGCGGTCTGGGTGTGATGGCGCCGAATCGACGCCATGAGCTGGCGCAACTCGGCCTCAAGGCGGTGCTTGCGGGCAGCCTCAGCAATTTGATGAGCGCAGCGTTGGCAGGCCTGTTCTTTTCCTTCTGACCTGGACACCGAGACTGCCCGCAACGGGCTGGCCGGTATCTCTCTTAAAGCCTAGACACGCGATGGCGGTTCGAGCTTCGGACGCCGCGCAACCGTGATAAAAGACAGGGAGCTCGAATGATTAACGATGTTAGCCAGAAGAAAGCGGGTGTTATCCATGCTGGGTGGGCTTTGCTGGCAACCGGTGCGCTGGTGATTGCCGCGCCCGACGCAGGGGCCGATGCCTTTACCCCGCAGTGGTCGTTTTCCAACGTCTCGCTCAACTATCTGGATTGGTCTCGCGGGACAGAAAAGCGGACTGCCAGCAATGCTGGCAAGGGTGATTTCTTTTTCCTGGAGCTTGAAGGCGGCGCCGGCTTCGAATGGGGCGAATTCTACGGTTTTGCCGACCTTGAGAATCCCGGCAACGATAGGCGCGAAGACGATGGACGCGACAACCGTCGCAGCGCTGCCAAGATCACCTCGCACTTGTATTTGGGCAAGTCGCCGTTCTCCGTCTATTTGCATGTCTATGATTTTCGCGACTACGGTTTCGATGGCCGCGAGCAGGACCAGATCGTCGGCCTCGGCTACCGGCATACCTTTGAAAACGGCCTGTGGCTCAAGCCCTTCGTCGGTGCGGCACACGTTAATAGCGCCAGTTACAGTGGAATGAACGGATACATGCTCGGCTGGGTATGGGGTTACGATTTCAAGGCATTCGAACAGGATTTCAGCCTGACCAACTGGCATGAGTTGACATTCAAGCGCGACGAAGACTATCTGAGCGAGAATTACGTGGCCGGCAGCGCGGGGGCGATGGGCAATAACGGCGCATTGTCACTGTGGTGGCGACCCATCGAACAGATCACCGCCGGCGTCCAATACCGCTATTCGATGAACAAATTGGGAACGCCCGACGATTACCAGAACGCGACCATTTATACCCTGAAATATAACTTCTGATGATCGCTTCACCGGTGGCGGACATACAAAGCTCGCCAGCGTTTTTTAAGCTGCCAGAGACGCTATTTATGACTGATTCGGACCGTCAATTGGCGCGGCAGGCTATCGGCCTGCTGGACCTGACTTCCCTTAACGAGAGCGATACTGACCCGCTGATCCGTGCGCTCTGCCAGCGTGCGCTGACACCAGCCGGTCACGTCGCCGCGGTGTGCGTTTATCCGCGTTTCGTGACGTTGGCGCGACGGACGCTCGATGAGCTGGGCGGGACCGGGGTAAGGGTGGCAACGGTCACCAACTTCCCTGCGGGAGCCGACGACATCACGGCAGCGGCCTCCGAGAGCCGCGATGCTGTGGATGCCGGCGCCGATGAGGTCGATGTGGTGTATCCCTACCGCGCGTTACTCGCTGGCGATGACACGGCGGGACGGGAATTGGTTCGCGCCTGCAAAGAGGCTTGCGGTAACCAGGTGCGGCTCAAGGTGATTCTTGAGACAGGAGAGCTGGCGGACCCGGCCATCATCGCCAAGGCCAGTCGGGACGCCATCGCAGCCGGCGCGGATTTCATCAAGACCAGTACCGGAAAGGTGGCTGTCAATGCGACGCCCGAAGCGGCGAACGTCATGTTGGCGGAGATTGCGGCTAACGGGGGGCGGGTCGGCTTCAAGCCCGCAGGCGGCATTCGCACCCTCGCCGATGCGCGCGTGTACATCGAATTGGCTGGAGCGCATCTGGGCGCTGACTGGGTTACGCCACAGCATCTGCGGCTCGGCGCATCCAGCCTGCTGGACGAGCTGTTGCGGCAGTTGGCGTTGAGCGACGCCGCTTCCGGCCAGGGGGGCTACTGATATGTGGCTTGCGCAAGAAGTAATCCGCCGTAAACGCGACGGCACGGTCCTGAGCGACGACGACATCGCTCGGTTCGTTGCCGGCATCGCCGATTCCAGCATCAGTGAGGGGCAGGTGGCGGCGTTTGCCATGGCGGTCTTTCTCAAGGGTATGACAGTGCCGGAGCGGGTAGCGCTGGCCATGGCCATGCGTGACTCGGGAGATGTGCTTCGCTGGGATCTCCCCGGTCCGGTGGTGGATAAACACTCCACCGGCGGGGTCGGTGACCTGGTCAGCTTGGTACTGGCACCGCTGCTTGCCGCCTGTGGTTGCTTCGTGCCGATGATCTCCGGGCGTGGGCTGGGCCATACGGGTGGGACGCTGGACAAGCTTGACAGCATTCCCGGCTATGACAGCCAGCCTGATATCAAGCGCCTGCGCGAAGTTGTCGCCGACGTGGGATGCGCCATCATCGGCCAGACGGGCGTGCTCGCCCCGGCGGACAAACGCCTGTATTCCATTCGTGATGTCACCGGCACTGTCGAGTCGATTGATCTGATCGTTGCATCGATTCTCAGCAAGAAACTCGCGGCGGGTCTCGATGCGCTGGTCATCGATGTGAAGGTCGGCAATGGTGCCTTCATGGCGCTGCCAGAGGTGGCCCGTGAGCTGGCCAACAGCATCGTCGCCGTGGCTGATGGCGGGGGTGTGAAAACCCGAGCGCTGATCAGCGACATGAACCAGCCTCTGGCGCGCAGCGCCGGCAATGCGCTGGAGGTCGAGGAAGCGATCGCGCTATTGCGGGGCGAGGTCCGCAGCATGCGGCTTTGGGAGGTTAGCTTGGCGCTTGCTGAGGAACTGTTGTTGCTGGCGAACCTGGCCAAGGATCGCCCGCAGGCTCGCCAACTTCTGCTGTCTGCCTGGCATAGCGGCGAGGCACTACAGCGCTTCGCGCGCATGGTCACGGCCTTGGGCGGGCCGGCAGATCTGCTGGAGCAGCCCGGCAACTACCTGGCAAAAGCGCCCGTCGTGGTGCCGGTCTTCGCGCCGGGCGAGGGTTTCGTGCAGGCCGTAGATACCCGGGCCATCGGCATCGCTGTGGTCGCGCTTGGTGGTGGCAGGCGCCGGGCTCAGGACGGCATCGATCCAGCGGTGGGCCTCAGTGATCTCGCTTTTCCGGGAGAGTGGGTCGACAGCAGTCGGCCCCTGGCTCGGATCCATGCGCGTGACCAGGCGAGTGCCGAGGAGGCCATGGCGGCGGTCCTCAGCGCCTTCCAAACGGGAAGCCGGGGCTGCCCGCCAGAGCGCGTCATTGTTGAGATATGCCAGGAGCAGTCATGAAAAGACGCGCACTACTGCTGGTGCTGGATTCCTTTGGGATCGGTGCGAGTGCCGATGCGGATCGTTTCGGCGACGTGGGCGCCAATACGCTGCTGCACATCGCCCAGGCTTGCGCGCGCGGAGATGCCGACAGCAGCCTGCGAAGCGGCGAACTGCAGCTGCCGAATCTGGCACGTCTGGGGCTGGGGCATGCGGCAGCGGCCAGTGGCGGTGTTTTCCCCCCGGGTTTCGCGGAAGATGTGCCGGTGCAAGGCGCCTACGGTTACGCCCGCGAACTCTCGACAGGCAAGGACACACCGTCCGGCCACTGGGAAATGGCTGGCGTGCCGGTACTGTTTGATTGGGGCTATTTCGCCGAGTCCCGGAACAGCTTCCCCCAGTCGCTCCTGGACGAGTTGATCCGCTTGGGAGACCTGCCGGGGATTCTCGGCAACTGCCACGCCTCGGGAACCACCATCATCGAGCAGTTGGGGGAAGAGCACATTCGCAGCGGCAAACCGATCTGCTACACCTCTGCCGACAGCGTGCTGCAAATCGCCGCCCATGAACAACACTTCGGCTTGGAGCGCCTGCTGGCGCTATGCGAAATCGCCCGTGGGTTGTGCGACCCCTACAACATCGGGCGCGTCATCGCGCGGCCGTTCGATGGCGACAAGGCGGCCAACTTTGCCCGTACCGCGAACCGGCGCGACTATGCGGTGCCGCCACCGGCGCCTACCGTTCTCGACAGCCTATGCGAGAGCGGCGGCCAGGTCCTCGCTGTAGGCAAGATCGGCGACATCTTTGCCCATCGCGGCATTTCGCGGCTGTACAAGGGCGATGGCAATCAGGCGCTGTTCGAGGCCACCCAACGGGCACTGCGCGAGGCGCCGGACAGGACCCTGATTTTCAGCAATTTCGTCGACTTCGACATGCTTTATGGTCACCGGCGCGACATCGCCGGTTACGCCGCGGCGTTGGAACACTTCGATTTGCGCCTTCCGCAACTGCTGGCGCAGATGGGTCCCGAGGATTTGCTGATCATCGCCGCCGACCACGGTTGCGATCCCAGCTGGCCCGGCAGCGAGCACACCCGTGAACATATCCCGGTGCTGGCGTGGGGGCATGGCATCGACCCCGGCAGCCTGGGTGAACGCGAAACCTTTGCCGACATCGCACAGACGTTGGCCGATTATTTCGGACTGCCGCCGTGCGCCTTCGGCCAATCCTTTCTCCACCCTGAGTCAACCGGAACTGTCTGACCATGCCGACCCCGCATATACAAGCCCAGCCGGGCGATTTTGCCGAAACCGTGCTGATGCCCGGCGACCCGTTGCGCGCCAAGATGCTGGCCGAGAACTACCTGAGCGAGGTCGTGCAGGTGAACAGCGTGCGCAACATGCTGGGCTTCACCGGCACCTATCAAGGCCAGCGCATATCGGTGATGGGATCCGGCATGGGCATTCCCTCGCTGTCTATCTACGCCCATGAGCTGTTCAGCCAGTTCGGTGTCGAGCGCATCGTGCGTGTCGGCAGTTGCGGGGCCGTACAGCCCCACGTCAAGGTGCGCGACCTCGTTCTCGGGATGGGTGCGAGCACCGACTCGGTAGTCAACCGCAAGCGCCTCGGTGGCTGCGATTTCGCCGCTATCGCCGATTACCGGTTGCTCGAGCGCGTGAAACGCCATGCCGATACCGTTGCGCAGCAGGTGCATGTCGGCAACATTTTTTCTGCCGACCTCTTCTATGAGCCGGATCCCGAGATGTTCCAGCGCATGCGGAAGATGGGAATCCTGGCGGTGGAGATGGAAGCGGCGGGTCTGTACGGTGTCGCTGCCGAGCTGGGCAAGCAGGCGCTGACCGTGTTGACCGTCAGCGACCATGTCCTCACCGGAGAGAAGCTCACTGCCCATGAGCGCCAGGAAGGCTTTCACGACATGTTGCGCCTGACGCTTGATGCCCTCTGCGACAGCGCAGGGTCCCAGCCGAATGGCTCGGGCGCTGGGTACGGGCCAGGTCGTACGGAAAAATGCCCTTTCGAGTAGTCTTGTTTCTCCGAACGAACGCCAGGCATGGAATGACGAACCAAAAGATCGAGACTCGCCGCAAGAACGTGGAAAAGATTCTTCTCGCGGCTGAAGTGGTGTTTGCCGAGAAGGGCTATGCGGGCACTTCGATGGCCGATATCGCAAGGCATGCCGGGCTGCCACGCTCCAATGTGCACTACTACTTCAGCACCAAGGAAGAACTGTACCGTGAGGCGCTGGTGAACCTGCTGGGGCTGTGGGAAAAAGAGGGCGCCTGCTTTCACTATTTCGACGATCCCAGAGTGGTTCTGACCAGCTACATCCGCGAGAAAATGACCCACTCGCGCAACAGGCCGCACGGTTCCAGACTCTGGGCCAACGAGATCATGCACGGTGCACCGCTGTTCAGGGACATGCTCGATGAAAACCTCGCCGCCGGTGCCAAGACCAAGGAAGCGAAGATTCGGCAATGGGTGGAGGAAAAGCGGATTCTGCCGCTTGAGCCGTCCGCCTTGCTCTACATGATCTGGGCGTCGACGCAGCATTACGCCGATTTCGAGCCCCAGGTCACCGCGCTCAACGACAATCAGCCGCTCTCGGACGAACAGTTCGAGCAGGCAGTGCAGACGATCACGGCGGTGCTGTTGCGTGGGATCGGGTTGCCGCCCTGAGTTCAGTCAGGGCCGTCCGCCCTTCGACGCGACTGTTCCCGGTTGCCGGCAAAAGGGATCAGTAGCTGCAGCCTGCACGGTTCAGGCGCAATACCCCTGCCTGGTTCCTCGTGGAGCGTTGCCCCTGATGCTTGGACTCCGGTTTGTGCGGTAACAGGCCGGCGCAAGCCGGGCAGCCGGCAGCGCCCGCCCCGACAACAACCGATTCGATCGACCCCTGTTGCGCGCCAGTGACGCGGGGCAAGTTCCGGCGCGGCAGAGCAGCCCGGCCGCGTTGCGCTGCCGGGCTGCACGATGCCATCAGGCGGTCAGCCCGAGGTTGTTGTAGATAACCAGGCTGGGCTCGGCCTGATTGAGCGTGTAGAAATGCAAGCCGGGGGCGCCACCGGCGAGCAGTTCCTCACACAACTCGGTGATCACTTGCGTACCGAAAGCCTGGATGCTCTCGATGTCGTCGCCGTAGGCTTCCAGCTGCTTGCGCACCCAGCGCGGGATCTCGGCACCGCAAGCGTCTGAGAAGCGGGCCAGCTTGCTGTAGTTGGTGATCGGCATGATGCCCGGGACGATCGGCGTATCCACGCCCAGCTTGCGCACGCGCTCGACGAAGTAGAAGTAGCAGTCGGCGTTGAAGAAATACTGGGTGATGGCACTGTCCGCGCCGGTCTTGGCCTTACGCACGAAGTTGGCCAGGTCCGCCTCGAAGTTGCGTGCCTGCGGATGCATCTCCGGATAAGCCGCAATTTCGATATGGAAATGATCGCCCGTTTCGACGCGAATGAACTCGACCAATTCGTTGGCGTAGCGCAGCTCGCCGCTGGCCATGCCCATGCCGGAGGGTAAATCGCCGCGCAGCGCAACGATGCGTTTGATACCGGCGTTCCTGTACAGGTTCAGCAGTTCGCGCAGCTCCTGCTTGCTGTCGCCGACACAGGAGAGGTGCGGTGCGGTGGATACCTTCACCTCGCCGTCGAGCTGCAGCACGGTGCTCAGGGTGCGGTCACGCGTCGAACCGCCGGCACCGTAGGTGCAAGAGAAGAAGTCCGGCTGGTATTCGGCCAGTTGGCGCGCCGTGGCCAGCAGTTTTTCGTGCCCGGCATCGGTCTTGGTGGGAAAGAACTCGAAGCTGATGGAGGGGCGGGATTGGGGTGTGCTCATGACGAATCCAGGGTTGCCGGGCAGGTGCTGCCCGCGACGTCCTTTTATCGATGAAGGCTAGAGGCTGGAGGCTGGACGAGAGAGCAGCACGGTGCGGCCATTTCGTCCGGCTTTCCAGCCTTCAGCCTTCAGCGGCTCTTAGTACCGATAGCTGTCCGGCTTGAACGGACCGTCGACTTCCACACCGATGTACTCGGCCTGGGTCGGGGTCAGGCGGGTGATGACCCCACCGAAGCCCTTGACCATTTCAGCGGCGACTTCCTCGTCGAGCTTCTTCGGCAGCACCATCACGGTGACGTTCCGGGTCTTTTCGATAACCGGCAGATCGGCGAACTTCTCGTTGAACAAGTGGATCTGCGCCAGCACCTGGTTGGCGAACGAGCCGTCCATGATCCGGCTCGGGTGACCGGTGGCGTTGCCCAGGTTCACCAGACGGCCTTCGGCCAGCAGGATCAGATAGTCATCGTTCTGCGCATCGAAGCTGCCGGCGCCGCTGCGGTGAATCTTGTGCACCTGCGGCTTGACCTCTTCCCACGCCCAGTGCTTGCGCATGAAGGCGGTGTCGATTTCGTTGTCGAAGTGGCCGATGTTGCAGACCAGTGCGCGCTTTTTCAGCGCCTTGAGCATGCCGGCGTCACAGACGTTGGCATTGCCGGTGGTGGTGACGAGCAGGTCGATCTTGCCCAGCAGCGCGGCGTCGATGCTGGCGTCGGTGCCGTCGTTGAGGCCGTCCTTGTACGGCGAGACCAGCTCGAAGCCGTCCATGCAGGCCTGCATGGCGCAGATCGGGTCGACTTCCGAGATTTTGACGATCATGCCTTCCTGACGCAGCGACTGGGCCGAGCCCTTGCCGACGTCGCCATAGCCGATCACCAGCGCCTGCTTGCCCGACAGCAGGTGGTCGGTGGCGCGCTTGATGGCGTCGTTGAGGCTGTGACGGCACCCGTACTTGTTGTCGTTCTTGCTCTTGGTGACCGAGTCGTTGACGTTGATCGCCGGGATCTTCAGGGTGCCTTTGCGCAGCATGTCCTGCAGGCGGTGCACGCCGGTGGTGGTCTCCTCGGTCACACCGTGGACGCGCTCGAGCACCTGCGGGTACTTGTCGTGCAGGATCTGGGTCAGGTCACCGCCGTCGTCGAGCACCATGTTGGCGTCCCACGGCTGGCCGTCCTTGAGGATGGTCTGCTCGATGCACCACGCGTACTCTTCCTCGGTTTCGCCTTTCCAGGCGAATACCGGGATGCCGGCGGCGGCGATGGCGGCCGCGGCCTGATCCTGGGTGGAGAAGATGTTGCAGCTGGACCAGCGTACTTCGGCGCCGAGGGCGATCAGCGTTTCGATCAGCACGGCAGTCTGGATGGTCATGTGGATGCAGCCGAGGATCCTTGCGCCCTTGAGTGGTTGCTCGGCGGCGTATTTCTTGCGCAGGCCCATCAGGGCGGGCATTTCCGATTCGGCGATGATGATTTCGCGGCGGCCCCAGGCAGCCAGGGAAATGTCGGCGACCTTGAAATCGTTGGAGCCGGCAGGCGTCATGACAGCACTCATTGAAGAGTTCTCCATTCGTGTTGTGCGAATGGGCGCCGTTGATGCGTATGGTTAACGCCCTATCCGAGCCTGACAGGTGAAACCTGAGTTGGATCTGCTGCGGCGCGACAGATGGGCCGCGTGGCTTGGCAGATCCAAAACAGGCTTTCGCCCTGCTGCAGCGCCCCTCGGACAGGTGGCGGGCACGGCCGAGCAGTGTCGGCGGTGTGAAGCCCGGCGATTATAGCCGTGACCGCGAGCAATCCCAAGCCCGGCGCAGTGCTCTCGGTCAGTGACCGCCGCCGCCGTCGCGCGGGCAGATCCGGCGGACCAGCCGGCCGATGCTCAATCCCTGGACCAAAATCGAGAACAGCACGATCAAATAGGTGATGTTCAGCAGCAGGTTGCGTTCGGCGCTTGTCGGCAACGCCAGCGCCAGCGCGACGGAAATTCCCCCTCGCAGCCCGCCCCAGGTCAGGATGCGTACCGTGCCATCGGGCAGGGCGCGCCCCATCTTGCGCAGCAGCAGCGCGGGCGGCCCGACGGCCACCAGGCGCGTGCCCAGAATCAGCAGCGTGATGCACAGTGCGATCAGCAGGTATTGCGCGCTGAAGGGCAGCAGCACCAGTTCCATGCCGATCAGCATGAACAGCACCGCGTTGAGGATTTCATCGAGCAGCTCCCAGAAATTGTCGAGGTTCTCCCGGGTATGGTCCGACATCGCGTGGCGCCGCCCCTGGTTACCGATGATCAGGCCGGCCACCACCATGGCGATCGGGCCGGAAAGGTGCAGATGGGTTGCCAGGGTGTAACCCCCCAGGACCAGCGCCAGTGTCAGCAGGACTTCCACCTGGTATTGGTCGATGCTCTTGAGCAGGGTAAACGTCAATGCGCCGAGCAGCGCACCGAGTAGCATGCCGCCGCCGGCTTCCTCGACGAATAGCCATATGGCTTCGCCAGCGCCCGGAGCCGCCCCCCGCGCCAGCACACCCAGGAGCACCGTGAACACCACTACCGCGACCCCGTCATTGAACAGCGACTCGCCGACGATGGTGGTTTCCAGCGCTTTTGGCGCACCCGCCGAACGCATGATGCCGAGCACGGCGATCGGGTCGGTTGGGGAGATCAGTGCGCCGAACAGCAGGCAATAGATCAGCGGCGGCTGCAACCCGAACAGATCGAGGATCCACCAGCTACCGAAGCCGATCACGGCAGTGGCGAACAGGACGCCTACGGTGGCCAGCAGGCCGATCGCCCAACGGTGGGCGCGCAAATCGGCCAGGTTGATGTGCAGGGCGCCGGCAAACAGCAGAAACGACAACATCCCATCCATCAGCAGATGGTTGAAGTCGATCCGGCCGACCAGGGTTTCGATCTGCGCTTCCAGCAACGGCAGGCCCAGCAGGGTCAACCCATGCAGCAGCAGCGAAAACACCAGTGCCGTGGCCATTACGCCGATGGTGGGCGGCAAGCCGATGAAACGGTAGTTGAGGTAGGCGAGCAGTGCGGTGAGGCTGATGAAAACGGCCGAAAGTTCGAGCATGGGGTCCTCAGGTCAGCATCGATAGCGTATGCATAGTGGACTGGGTTTCGACGCAAATGGTGCCAGGCGAATCGCGAACTCAGCCAAGGACTGACGGGTCGGAGGATAAGGTTCGGTGAACCTCGCCGGGCGAGTGACCCTTCAGGAGCTGCCAACATGAACCTCTTGTTTCGTTCTGTTCTGCTAGCCGTTGCGGCCGGGTTGAGCCTGCCGGCTGCCGCCAATTCCTGCTACGTCAGCGCCGAAACCTCCGGCGCAGTGCCCTCGCCGGTAGTGACCGAGCAGTGTTTTCGCTACGAGGGCATGCAGGACAACAACATCGACTGGGTCTGTCAAAACAACGAGGCGGTGGAGAATTCTCGCCGGGAAATCCTCGACCGGTGCCCGTCCGGCCATTTCGGCGTCTGTACCGCCGCACTGACCCCGGAAACGCTGGCCAACGAGCGCGCAACCGGCAGCCAGGCGACCGACTCGCGTGGGCCGTCAACCGTGCCGGAGCAGGCGCGCATCGTCACCTACCACTACGAGGCTAGCGACCGCGCCCAGGCCAAGATCGACTGCGAGCGCGCAGGTGGTGAATGGTCGCAGTAGCCGCGAGGCGGTTGGTGAATCGGTCGCGTGGGTAGATAATCGCCGGCCATCGTTGTCCCGAGTGGTTGTGCCATGAAACTGATGCCGTTGTGCTTGTCGCTGATCGCCGCCCTTGTACTGGCCGGCTGCGACCGCATCGATCCCGATTCTCCGCTGGGCAAACGCAAGGCTATCTATCAGCAGATGCTCGATGTCAAGGAGGACCTGGGCGGCATGCTGCGCGGTCGCCTGGCGTTCGATCCGGAAGGCTTCACCAGCGGAGCGGCGAAGCTCGATCAGCTGTCCCGTCAGCCCTGGCAGCATTACCCAGAAGTGAAGGAAGCGCAGAGCGAGGCCCGTGACGAAGTCTGGCAACAGCAGGCGCGCTTCAACCAGATGGCCCGAGCATTAGAAGCCCGAACTGCCGCGCTGGTGGCGGCGACCACTCAGGTGCCGGTGACCTCCGAAAGCGTCGCGCCGGCGTTTCAGCAGGTAGAAGACGCCTGCGAAGCGTGCCACAAGGAATTCCGCGCTTATTGATCGAGGCGGCGCACCATCAGCGTTTGGCCGCTTCCAGCTCCTTGCGGGCCTGATCCAGGCGCCGTTGGCTCTCTTCGATGACCTGCGGATCGCCTGTTCCCAAGGCCTCGCGCAGCTGCGCTTCACGCGTCGCAGCCAGACGCTTTGCGCGTTCGATCTCGGCGCGGTTGGGTTGCAACGGGACCACGCCGCCGCAGCGTTCGGTCAGGTGCTGCAGTTGAGCCTCAAGTATCACGCGCCGACTGCTATCGCCCTTCAGGCGAGCGTCCTTGATTTGCTGGCTGATGCGCTCGCGTGGTTCGCTGCAGGTCGCGTCCGTCTCTGCCATGGCCATCGTTGGCACACTGCAACAGAGGTAGATCAGCAGATACGCGAGGAGATTGTGCCGGCCGGTCATGCACAGATCCTTTTTGTTGTTGATGTCATAAGACTGGAGTCGGGCTGTGAAGTGCCCTCAGAATCCGGCGATCCCGGCCTCGCGCAGTTGCTGACGCAGCCGGAGGATTTCCGGCGCCGTGAAGAAGGTCCGAAGCTGCTTGGCGCGTGTCGCCCCGATGCCGGGCTCGGCCTGCCATCGCGCCAGCGAGAGTGCCTCCAGGTCGTCCCAGCTGTCGGCCGGTATTGCGTCGGCACCGGGTGGTGCGCCGAGCGCCCGTAGCCAACTGGCGAGAGGGCGGCCGCGCGCCAGCTGGAAACTGGCGACCAGACTGCCGGCGCTGGCTTCGCCGATACCTGGCACTTGTTGCAAACGGCCCTGATCGAGGTACAGCCAGTCAAGCAGGTCATCGACCAACCTGGCATCCACCAATGCCTGCCAAGTCCCCGCGCCCAGGTGCGGCAGGTCGAGTCCGTTGTTACCGCTGAGCCAGACGAGGCGGGCGACGAATTGCTGATCGCAGCCGGGGCTGGCGTGCCAGCAACTCATCAAGTGGTAGGCGTCCGGCGTGGGCGCTTCGACTCGCCGCCGCCGCTGCTGCATGCGCCAGACGACACGCTCGAAGCGCGGAATGGTCAGGCCGGCCAGGACGATCGCGACCTGATCGTCGGGTTGTACGTCAGCCTGCTGCCAACGCCTCACGGAACCGAGGCTGACGCGGCTGACGAGGCGGTCATCGAGCTGTACCGGCTCCAGCTGCAGTACCGGTGTGATTTTACCGCTGCGACCAATGCTGAACGTCACCTCGCGCACCCGGGTGACGGCTGTGCGCAGCGGATATTTCCAGGCAATTGCCCAGTGCGGCGGCTGGGCCTGCCAGCGGGAGGCGTCCGGGCGTTCGCCCTGGCGCAGCACGACCCCATCGCTGGCGAATGGAAGACGATGGCGGAACCAGTGGTCACGCCAATGGCCAGCTTGTTCCGCAGTTTCCAGCGGCACGGTCAGCGCAGCGCTTTCACCGAAGCCCATCGCCACCAGGCCGGCGAGGCGAGACCGCATGCCGGCCGGGCCGTTCGGCCAGTCCCAGACGAACAGGCCGATCTGTGCGGCAGTCGTCTGATCCAGCACCAGCCTCGCCATCGCTGCGCTGACCTTGCCACGCGCGCCGACACTGCCGGCTTGCGCTTGCACGTGGTCCTGCAAACGCCAGTACAGTTCGCCCTGCAGGATCAGTTCTTCTTTGCTCGGCAGCTGCAGCGGTACGGCCGGCAGTTGCCGGGCGCGGTCGGTCCAGTCCTGGCCATGACTGCCGTTGCCGCGGCTCACCACCCGCACCAGGGAGCCCTGTTGGTAATGCAGCGTTACCGCGACGCCATCGACTTTGGGCTGGACCCACACATCCGAGCGGGCCGTGAGCCAGTCCTTGACCGCCTCGCTATCGGCAAGTTTGGCCAGGCCGGTCTGGGCGACGGGATGGGCAACGGCCCCGGCGCTGCCGTCGAGCGGGTCTGCGGCGGTTGCTGCGCTGTCAGTCGCAAAGCAGTCTTGCCATTGCTCCAGACGCCGCCGGGTCTGGTCGTAGATTTCGTCGTCGACCAGTGAGAGACCGCGCCGATGATAGGCGGCGTCCCATTGCGCCACCTGGGCAGCCAAGGCTGCGATCTCCGTTTCAGCGCGGCGGTTCGGCCAGTCAGGGCAATCGGCCATTGCCAGGCAGGAGAGGGTACAGAGTGCTGTCGCGATCAGGCGCTGCATAGAGAGCATCCGTGCTCGTTGAGGTCGCCCATTCTGCTCCGCAGGATCAGCCGGGACCGTGCGCCAGCGCATGTTGCACAATTCCTGATGGAAATCGCTGGCCGGCAGGCCGTGCTCGGTCAGATCGTGGCGCAGCTTGCTGCCGAAGCGGGCCGGTCCGCAAAACCTGGCGTCACGCTGCAGCCAGTCTGGATCCTCTTGGCGGAGCATGGTCAGGCGAGAGCCGATCATGCTCCCTGGCCACCTGATCGTTGAACGGGGATGGCATCTCATCGCAACGGCTAGAGACAGGTCAAGAGTCGCGGACCTGGCCGAAAAGGCCGGTGATCGAGTTCTTGCGCTCGATCTGAACGTTGGCCTTCCTCACCGAATCGAGGCTGTCTTCGCAGCCGCCAAGGAGCGCTTCGGCCGTATTGACGTACGCGCCAACAATGCCGGCTACGGTTACCGAAGTACCGCGGAAGAAGGCATCGAGTCTGAGATCCGCGCCCAGTTTGATGCCAATGTGTTCGGCCTGTTTGCAATGACCCGCGCCGTATTGCCTGTGATGCGGGACCAGCGCAGCGGCCACATCATCAACATCACCTCGGTAGACTTTTGGCTTGGCGCTTTGGCGGAAACAACAGCGTGTTGGCAGTGTCCCTGTACAGTGGTCTTGGTAACGCAAGTCAGCTGAGGAACGAGACTGTCGGAAGCCCTAGGTCCCATTAACTTGGCAACCCTTTTGGTGCTGGAGGAAATATGCAACTGGAAAATCTGCAAGGCAAAGTCGCTGTCATTACAGGCGCATCTAGTGGCATAGGCGAAGCCGCCGCGCGCCTTTTGGTCGATGAGGGGGTGAATGTCGTGATGTCAGCACGCCGCCTCGAAAAGATCTCGGTTTTGGCCGAAGAGTTGGGCCCGTTGGCTTCGGCGGTACAGCTAGACGTAACCGATGCGCTTCAAGTGAATGACCTGTTCGAATCGGTACGAGCCAAGCATGGCGGCCTTGACCTACTGTTCAATAATGCAGGTCTCGGAATCTATGCCAGTTTCGTAGAAAGCAGATCCGAAGACTGGCTGACCCAGATAAACACGAATATCGTGGGATTGCTGCATTGCACACACGCGGCTATTCCGCTTATGAAAAATCGTCCAGGCGCGATGATTTCTTCAGTGTCTAGTGTAGGGGGCCGGCACGGCGTGGCTGGATGGTCGGTCTACTCTGCAACCAAGTTCGCGGTGATCGGCTTTCACGATGCGTTGCGTAAGGAATTAGGGCCCGACGGCATCCGCGTGTCTGTTATTGAGCCAGGCGCCGTCTGGACAGAGTTCGGCCACAATATTGACCTGAGCGAGCGCCGCCAGAGCCTTGATGCTCTCGAATCTGTTGATGTGGCCCAGGCACTGGTGTATGCGTTTGCGCAACCACCCCGGGTGTTGGTACAAGAAATTCTCATACGTCCGGTAAGGCAGATCGCACCCTGACTGGCACAGCTCTCGTTCAAACATTGCCATGATCACTGCATCGAACCCCGCAAAGCGATCGCAGCCGCCACTCTGTTCCTTCGCCGCTTACGCGCTCGGAGTGGCGTAACCTTCGCCGCCGACAAGCCCACCGTGATCCTGGTACACGGTGCTTTTGCCGAATCCTCGAGCTGGAACGGCGTTGTCGCTCGATTGATCGATCAAGGCTTCACCCTGTCGTGGCCGCCGCTAATCCGCTGCGCGGCGTGGTGAAGGATGCCAAGTAGGTATCCGCCCTGCTAGAGCGCACCTCTGGGCCTATCGTGCTGGTCAGTCACTCCGAAGAGCGAAACCCGCGTGCGCCGGCGAAGCCTTGTTCAAAGCACCGGCATGCCTCGACCGTAGGAGCCAGCTTGCTGGCGATCGGCAAACGCTCGGTACCCATGATCGCGAGCAAACTCGCTCTGGCGGTAGCGCCATCACCATCGCGGTAAACGGCAGCGACAAGGTCAAAGCGCTGATCTACGTCGCCGCGTTCGCACCGACAGCCGGAGGAAGCGCTGCTACGCTGGCGGGCCGGTTCCCCGGCGGACTCCAGTCATGGTTCAGTCCGTTGGCAGACGAGCCCGCACTGAACTGCGGTTCGTCCCCCGCCACAAATCCTTCACGCCCGGGTAACGCCCACGTCACTGAATGCACCTAGCGTGATTGCAAAGCGTGATCCGAAAGCCGCTTTCATTACGAAGGACAATCGCATGAGTGAGCACGACCCGCATGAAACGATCCTGCAGGTTAGGAACCTGGGCGTGACCTACCCAAGGGGCGTCGTGGCGCTGAAGTCGACTTCGATCGACTTTCGGCGCGGGCAATTCACCGTTCTGCTCGGCCTCTCCGGGGCGGGAAAATCGACGCTCTTGCGCACCTTGAACCATCTGGTACGCCCGACCTCTGGTCAGGTCGTTTCCAAGCAGTTCGGCACTCTCAGCTCCCCGCGGGCACTTCAGAGCCACCGACGCCAGACGGCGATGGTCTTTCAGCAGCACCACCTCATCGAACGGCACAGCGCGCTGGCGAACGTGCTCACCGGCCGGCTGGCCCACCACGGCGCCTGGCGCACGCTGTTGCCGCTGCCCCGACGCGAGGTGGAACTGGCACTCCATTGCCTGGAGCGTGTCGGCCTGGCTGACAAGGCGTTGAGCCGGATCGATCAGCTCTCCGGCGGACAGCAGCAGCGTGTCGGCATAGCCCGTGCGCTGGCACAGGAGCCATCCGTGATCCTTGCCGATGAGCCGGTGGCGAGTCTCGATCCGGCGACCTCGGAGACGGTCCTGCAGCTGCTTCGAAACATCTGTCGGGAGGATGGCATCACCGCCGTGGTCTCGCTTCACCAACTCGGCTATGCACAGCGCTTCGCAGACCGAATCGTCGGCCTGGCGGACGCACAGGTGGTCTTCGACGGGCCGCCAGGCAGCCTGACCGACGATGACTATTCCCGCATCTATCGCACCCAGCCAGGCACCCGCCACAAGCAGGTCCTTGCCCCGATCGCCCAACAATCCCGCCGAGCAACTAACTTGGAGTTGACCCGATGAACCTGTTCAAACGTGCCCTGTTCACCCTATGCGTGGCGGTAGGTCTCAGCTCGCCCACCATGGCCGCCGATGCTGATGCCGATCCCGATACCCTCAAGGTCGCCTTGCTGCCGGATGAGAACGCGTCGGAACTGATCAAGCGAAACCAACCGCTCAAGGACTATCTGGAGCGGACGCTGGATCGCAAGGTCCAGCTGATCGTCACAACCGATTACTCGTCGATGATCGAGGCGATGCGCTTCGGCCGGATCGATTTGGCCTATTTCGGGCCGCTGTCCTACGTCCTGGCCAAGACCAAGAGCGACATCGAACCCTTTGCGGCGATGGTCACCGACGGCAAGCCCACCTACCGGTCGGTCGTCATTGCCAATGCCGAGTCCGGCATCGATACCTATGGCGATGTGCGTGGCAAGAAGGTCGCTTACGGTGACCGGGCCTCTACATCCAGTCACCTGATACCAAAGACGCTTCTGTTGAAGGCTGGCATGACCGCAGGCAGCGATTACGAGCAGCACTTCGTGGGAACCCATGATGCGGTAGCGGTGAACGTGGCCAATGGCAACGCCGACGCGGGTGGATTGTCGGAAGTCATCTTCAATCACGTGGTGAGCAAAGGCCTGATCGACCCGAAGAAGGTCAAGGTGCTCGGCTTTAGCAAGGAGTACCCACAGTACCCATGGGCGATGCGCTCTAACCTGGCGCCCGATCTGAAAGAGCGCGTGCGGGACGCTTTCGTTGAGCTCAAGGACCCAGAGGTGCTCAAGAACTTCAAGGCCGAAGGGTTCGTCGCCATCTCCGATGCGGACTATGACGTGATCCGCGAGATGGGCAAGCTGCTCGACCTCGACCTCGCGAAGATGTGAGCGGACGATCATGAGTACGCTCTCCGGAACATCGACCTCGCTGCAGCCTGTGCTCGACGCATACCGCCGGGCGTGGAGACGCACCCTCGTTCAACTCCTGTTCATCCTGACAGTCGTTGGGGTGGCCAGCTGGCACGTGGGCCTGCTCGACCTGACGACACTGCTCGAAGGCGTGCCTGCGATAGCTACCTTGCTGGGTGAATCGATGCCGCCGGATTTCGCCAATGCCGGCAACTGGATCAACCCGCTGGTGGATACCCTGGCGATGAGCATTGCCGGCACCGCGAGTGCAGTTGTGTTTTCCGTGCCGCTGGCTTTCCTGGCCGCGCGTAACACATCGCCCCACCCGTTCGTTTTCCACATCACGAGGGTGTTGCTCAATGGGTTGCGCTCGGTCCCCGAGCTGATCATGGGGATCATTTTCGTCGCGGCGGTGGGCTTCGGTGCGCTGCCAGGCGTGCTCGCGCTGGGCCTGCATTCGATCGGGATGGTGGGCAAGTTCTTCGCCGAAGCGATCGAACACGTCGATGAAGCGCCGGTGGAGGCCGCGCGTGCGAGTGGCGCCAGTCCCATGCAGGTGCTCGTCCACGCCGTGCTCCCTCAGGTCCTGCCGCAGTTCGCGGACACGGCGGTGTATCGCTGGGAGTACAACTTCCGGGCCTCGACCGTGATGGGCATGGTGGGTGCCGGCGGCATCGGCTTTGAACTCATGGGCTCGCTGCGAATCATGCAGTACCAGGAAGTGAGCGCGATCCTGCTGGTGATCCTGGTGATGGTAACGATCGTGGACGGCCTCAGCGGTCGCCTGCGCAAGTCTTTCAAGTAGGCATTTTGATGAAACCGACCGTCGTTCTGACCCACCGCGTGTATCCCGAAACGCTGGACCTGTTGCGGCCTCACTGCCATCTGGTTACCAACCAGGGCGATACCACCCTATCCCGCGAAACGGTGCTGGCACGGGCACGCGAGGCCGATGCCGTGATGGCATTCATGCCGGACAAGGTGGACGAGGCGTTCCTCCAGGCTTGCCCGCGGGTCAAGGTGATCGGAGGTGCGCTGAAGGGGTTCGACAACTTCGATGTGCAAGCCTGCACCAGGCATGGTGTCTGGCTAACCATCGTCCCAGATCTGCTGACCGTTCCGACCGCAGAGCTGGCAATCGGTCTGATGATCAGCCTGATCCGGAATGTCCCCGCTGCCTATGACCGCATGCGCCAAAGCGGCTATCAGGGATGGCGTCCGACGTTCTTTGGGCTGGGCATCGAGGGTGCGCGCATCGGTATTCTCGGCATGGGCGCGATCGGCCAGGCGATTGCGCAGCGGTTGGGTGGCTGGGGCGCAAGCCTGCTGTACACCGACCGGGTTGCCGTTGACCCGAGCGTGGAGCAGCGCCTGCGGTTGCAGTGGCGTTCGCTTGACGACCTTCTGGCCGAGTCCGACATCCTGCTGCTGGCCATCGCCCTGACCCCCGAAACACTTCACCTGATAGATGCGACACGCCTTGCTCAGCTCAAGCGTGGCGCCTATCTGGTCAACCCCTGCCGCGGTTCCGTCGTCTGTGAAGCGGACATACTCGCCTCCCTTCAATCAGGCCACCTGGGCGGATACGCAGCGGACGTGTTCGAGATGGAGGATTGGGCACGGACAGACCGTCCCAGACAGATCGACCCTGCCCTGTTGGCCTGCCCCAACACTTTGTTCACACCTCATCTGGGCTCAGCCGTCCATCAGGTGCGCAAGGCCATCGAATGCTGCGCGGCGCAGAACATCCTGCAAGCGTTGGCCGGGCAGCGGCCGTCTGATGCGGTAAACCAGATCCTCGGGCGGGGGCAGACGGTTTGCTGAATCTCGTTTGGGTCAAGACGTTTCTGATATTGGCGCAGGTGCGCAGCTTTCAACAGGCCGCCGACCAATTGGGCATTGCACAGCCGACCGTGACACAGCACATCCAAAAGCTCGAAGAAAAACTGCGTGTGCCGTTGTTCCACCGTGCCCGCCACGGCTGCAAAACCACGCGGGAGGCTCTGGTGTTCTTGCCCTATGCGCGCAGCCTGGTACGTATCAACGACCAAGCGCTTGCGGATCTCAGTGGCGAACACCTGCGT
Organism: Stutzerimonas stutzeri; assembly: GCF_024448935.1. Lineage (GTDB taxonomy): Bacteria > Pseudomonadota > Gammaproteobacteria > Pseudomonadales > Pseudomonadaceae > Stutzerimonas > Stutzerimonas stutzeri_AO. The sequence continues at coordinate 43,719 of NZ_JAMOIE010000002.1, read as the reverse complement.
GTCGGCGCCAGCTCGAATATCGGAATCTATGTGCTGCCGCCCTTCATCAGGCAGTACCTGGGCGATCGCGCGCAGTCAGCGTTGGAGTTAACGATCGAGCCCAATCCGACGATTGCCGACAAACTGGACAACGGCGAACTGGATGTCGCGCTCATGGAATGGTGGGACGATCGGCCCGGGTTCGACGCCCGATGCTGGAGGCAGGAGCCCGTTGTGCTTATCGTCCACCCGGAGCATCCATGGGCTTCGCGCACGACGGTTACCCGCCAGGAACTCGAGGCGCTCGAGCTTCTGGGAGGTGAGCCAGGCACCGGAACCGGCCGCTTGCTCCGGGATTATTTCGGCGCCACCGGGACGATGCCGAAGGTGTCGTATCAGCTCGGTAGCACCGAAGCGGTGAAACAGAACGTCAAGGCGGGCCTCGGTATGTCGCTCGTCATGTGGTCGGCCGTCGAAGAAGAGGTCGCCTTCGGCAGTCTGCGAGCCATTCACCTGACCGAACCGGCATTGTGCAAACCGATATACATTGTCGCGCGGGCGGACCAGCCCCTGGATTCGAGCTCCTGGCGCTTCACCGACCACCTTCGAAACAGCGTGCTTGCGACCGGTGCCTAACCGTCGCCCGAGCCGTCAGTTATCCCGCTGACGGTACGTGCGACCGGATCGTCAGCGCCAACGGCATTACCGCTAAGGGCGCGCTCGATGGTTCCCAGCACCCGCGTGGAAGTCAGCCGCTGTCACCCCGGAAGCCGTAACGGTCGGGAAACAAGCGCAGGGGTAGTGATGGCTACCGCTTGAGCGCTTCGACAACCCCAGCGAAGAAATCATCGTCCTTGATCGGTGCCATGCCTTTGGGCTTGGGCAGCGCGCCCCAAACCACAATCACCGCGTTCGCTCGGGGGTTGACGTAGACATGCTGACCAAAGATGCCGCGTGTCTCGAAGGCGCTCTCGTTCGGCGTGCCTTTCGAGTCTGGAACGGGCCACAACATGTAGCCGTAGTCGACCTGCTCACCGTCGACAGTTTTTCGACGAACTCGCCTTCTCGACCCAGCCCTTGGGCAGGATTCGCTCGTCGCCCGCGACTCCATCGTTGAGTAAGAACAGGCCGAAGCGACCACAGTCACGTAGCATCGCAGAAAGACCGCTGCCGCCGACTTCGAGGCCATCTGGCGACTCCAGCCACCAGATCGCACCCGATTCCATGCCGACCTTGCGCCGGATCCGCTCCGACAGATAGTCAGCGTTGGGCATGATCGTTATCAATGGCTTGATTAGCGAGCTAATCAACTGCGTCGTACAATCGCCAGCCAATATTTTGCGGAGTGATTCATCAGTGCAACCCGTGATCACCATCGAGCACCTCACCAAGACCTACGCGTCGGGGCATCCAGCGCTCAAGCAGATCGATCTGGAGATCCACAAGGGCGAGATCTTTGCTCTGCTCGGGCCCAACGGTGCGGGCAAAACCACGCTGATCAGCATCATCTGCGGGATCGTCAATCCCGGCAGCGGTCGAGTGCGGGTCGATGGCTTCGATATCATCGACGACTACCGCGCCGCGCGCTCGAAGATCGGCCTGGTGCCGCAGGAGCTGTACAACGAGGGTTTCGAGAGTGTCTGGGCGACGGTGCGCTTTTCCCGCGGGCTGTTCGGCAAGGCGCCGGACGATGCCTACCTGGAGCAATTGCTGCGCGATCTGTCGCTTTGGGAGAAGAAGAGCGCGCGCATCATCGAATTGTCCGGCGGCATGAAACGCCGGGTGATGATTGCCAAGGCGCTGTCCCATGAGCCGAGCATCCTGTTTCTCGACGAGCCCACGGCAGGCGTTGACGTCGAACTGCGCCGCGACATGTGGGAAATGGTCCGCCGTCTGCGTGAGCGCGGGGTGACCATCATCCTCACCACCCATTACATCGAGGAAGCCGAGGAAATGGCCGATCGCATCGGCGTGATCAGCAAGGGCGAGATCATCCTGGTCGAGGACAAGAAAGCGCTGATGCAGAAGCTTGGCACCAAGCAGCTGACCCTGCATCTGCAACGGCCGCTGGCGGCGATCCCGGGCGAGCTGGCCGGCTATCCGCTGGAGCTGGCTGATGCCGGCAACCAGCTGGTGTTCACCTTCGATGCCCAGCACGAGGACACCGGCATCGCCGAGCTGCTCAGGCGCCTGGCCGAGCACGGCATCGACTTCAAGGACCTGCAGTCGAGCCAGAGCTCGCTGGAAGAAATCTTCGTCAACCTCGTTCACGGTCGCTGAAGGAAAGAACCATGAATTTCTACGCGATCCGCGCGATCTATCTGTTCGAACTGGCACGCACCTGGCGCACCCTGCTGCAGAGCATCGCCACCCCGGTTATCTCGACCTCGCTGTATTTCGTGGTGTTCGGCTCGGCCATCGGCGCGCGCATGGAGGCCATGCACGGCATTCCCTACGGCGCCTTCATCATCCCCGGCCTGATCATGATGGCGCTGCTCACCGAGAGCATCTCCAACGCCTCGTTCGGCATCTACATGCCGCGCTATTCCGGGACCATCTACGAGGTGCTGTCGGCACCGGTGTCCTATGTCGAGATCGTCATCGGCTATGTCGGTGCGGCGGCGACCAAGTCGCTGGTGCTCGGCGTGATCATTCTTGTCACCGCGCGGCTGTTCGTCGATTACCAGGTCCAGCACCCGCTGATGATGACGCTGTTCCTGGTACTGACGGCGATTACCTTCTGCCTGTTCGGCTTCATCATCGGCATCTGGGCCGATGGTTGGGAAAAGCTGCAGATCGTGCCGTCACTGATCGTCATGCCGCTGGCCTTTCTTGGTGGCAGCTTCTATTCCATCGAAATGCTGCCGCCGCTGTGGCAGAAGGTCACGCTGTTCAATCCCGTGGTGTACCTGATCAGCGGCTTCCGCTGGAGCTTCTATGGCGTCTCCGACGTCAATGTCGCGGTCAGCCTGGGCATGACGATGGGCTTTCTGGCGCTGTGTCTGGTACTGATCTGGTGGATATTCCGCACGGGTTACCGGCTCAAGAACTGATGACAGGCACCCCGCCATTGGCGGGGTGCCGTTTACAGACAGATATCGACGCTGACAGGTTGTGGGCCGTGCTGGGCTTCGACGAAGGCCACCACGCGCCGATCCAGGCGCTGAAAGGTCAGGTCGATCAGTTGCTTCCCCACCGCCAAGCGCCGCAACTGCAAGCGGTCGATGCCGGCTGGCAGGCGCGGCTGGCGGATCTGGATGCGCTGCCGGCGACCATCCGCTTCCAGGCCGAGGCAGGCCTGCAACAGCATGAACACCGAGCCGGCCGCCCAGGCCTGCGGCAGACAGGCCACCGGATAGGCGGTCGGCGCTTCGCCCGGACTGCGGCTGAAACCGCAGAACAGCTCCGGTAGGCGCATGCCGAAATGCGTGGCGGCCTCGAACAGTCCGCTCAACAGGCGCACCACGCCGTCCCGTTCGCCATACTGCGCGAGCCCAGCGGCGCACAGTGCGACATCGTGCGGCCAGATCGAGCCGTTGTGGTAGGACATCGGATTGAAGCGTGCGGCTTCCGGGGCCAGGGTCCGGATACCCCAGCCGGAGTTGAACGCGCCTGCCAGCAGCTGCTGCGCCAGAGCTCGGCCGCGTACCGCTTCCGGCAGGCCGCAATACAGCAGATGCCCGGCGTTTGAGGTGCGAATCCGGCACGGCTCTCCGGCGCCGTCGATGGCCAACGCGTAGAACTGCTGGTCGTCCAGCCAGAATTGCCGCTCCACCGCCGCGCGTAGCCGCTCGGCCTGCTGGCGCCAATGAGCGGCGCTGTCGGCGTCGCCGTGCCAGCCGGCCAGCTCTGCCATGGCCAGGTAGGCACGGAAGGCATAGCCCTGCACCTCGACCAGCGCAATGGGACCGTCCGGCGTCCGCCCGTCGGCGTGGAACACCGAATCGTGACTGTCTTTCCAGCCCTGATTGAGCAGGCCGCTGGCCTCGCCGCGGGCATAGGCGAGAAAGCCCTCGGCATGATTGGCGGCGTTCTGTTCCACCCAGCCGACTGCCGAGCGCAGTGCCGGCCAAATCGACTCGATGAACGGACGGTCGCCGCTGCGTCGGGCGTAGGCGCCCGCCAGCACCACGAACAGCGGCGTGGTGTCGACGCCGCCGTAGTAGCGCCCGAACGGCAGCTCATTGACCGCCGACATCTCGCCCTTGCGCGTCTCGTGCATGATCTTGCCGGGCTCGGCATCCCGGAAGCTGGAGGTCTCGCTGGCCTGATGCGAGGCCAGGTACGCAAGCACGCCGCGCGCCAGGCCCGGGTCGAGCCAGAGCGTCTGCAGCGCGGTGAAGATCGCGTCTCGTCCGAAGGGAGTGGAGAACCAGGGGATCCCGGCATAGGGATAAGGCCCGGTGGGCAGCTCGGTGGTGAGCAAGGCAACGTCGGCGCGTGACTTGTCCAACCAAGCCTGGAACAAACGCCCGGAACTCTGTAGCCGTGCGCCTCGCTGCTGGCGCCGACGCATGCCGCGGCGGGCCTGTGCCGCGGCCTGGCGAAAGCGCGCCTGCCCCGGCTCGGCTGGCTCGCTGCCGAATTCCAGATACAGCGTCCAGCGCTCGCCGGCTTCCAGATCGACACGGAAATCGGCCTGGCAGTCGGTGAGACGAATCGGCGTCAGCGAAAAGCTTAGCGCGCTGCAGCGCAGTTGGTCATCGAGACCGGCATAACGCAGCGTGACGTGGCGTTCGCCGAGTTCGGACGGATGATGCTCGCCCCGCTGAGCGCGGGTCTGTCCGCGCACCTCGAACATATCGTGAAAGTCCGCCGCAAACGCCAGCGAAAGCGGGATCGGGGTCGGCTGGTCGCTGTAGTTGACCAGGCTTAGCCGCTCATACAGGCGTCCCTGCCAGAGGAAACGCTTGCGCTCGATATGAATCACCCCTTGCGGGGTGCTGGTGTCGCCGAGCGGTGGCAAGGGATGGTTGCTCAGGTGCGCGGTGAAATAGACGTTGTCCTGGCTGACGGTTGCCGATAGCAGCGAAGCGGGTTGACCGGCCAGGCGCAACTGCAAGCGCGAAAGCACCCTGGTGTCGTTGCGGAACAAGCCGTCATCGGTGCCCTGAACGTCGCCAAAGGCATCGGCCACCAGGAAAGTGTCGCCATCCTTGAGCACGTAAAGCGTACGCGGGAGGTGCGCTTGGTGAGTGTCGTAGGGACTGTTCATCGTCATGCCAGCTTCTGTAACGGTTGATGAGGACCGGTGTCACCCAGCAGCTTCCAGTACAGCTCCAGATAGCGGCGCGCCATGGCGAGAGCGGAGAAGCGCTGTTCGAAAACCTCACGCACGCGGCGTCTGTCCAGCTGTTGCAGCTGATCAACGGCGGCAACCGCAGCGTCCTCGCTGGTGACAATGAAGCCGTTCACCCCATGCTCGACGATTTCCGGCACCGAACCGCAGCGCCAGGCGATCACTGGTGTGCCACAGGCCATTGCCTCGATCATCACCAGTCCGAAGGGCTCGGGCCAGTCGATCGGGAACAGCAGAGCGCGGGCGTTGCCGAGAAAATCGGATTTATCGGCGTCACCAATTTCACCGATGAACTCCACCAAGGGATGGTCCAGCAGGGGGCGGATGTCCTGTTCGAAATACTTGCGGTCGGCGCTGTCCACCTTGGCAGCGATCTTCAGCGGCAGGCCGACCCGGCGGGCGATCGCGATGGCGCGGTCGGGACGCTTTTCCGGAGATATACGCCCTAGGAAGGCCAGATAGCCGCCGTCGCCCTCGGCATGGAAGCGGTAAGCCGAGCTGTTCAGGCCGTGGTGAATGGTGTCGCACCAGTTGGCGAAAGCCAGCGGGCCACGTTGATCATGGGAGATCGACACCAGCGGGTAACGATGCCAGCGGCGGTACACCTCGCCAAGGTCGTTGAGGTCGAGGCGGCCATGCAGCGTGGTCAGAGTGCGCTCGGCGATGTCCTCGAAAAACGGGAAGTGCAACAGGTCGACGTGAAAATGGAGGATGTCGAATTCGTCGGCACGGGCGCGAACCTCATCCATCAATCGCAGGTGGCTGGCCAGGTCTGATTTCAGCGTTGCCGGATCCAGCCGTAGGGCGCGTTCGCGTACAGCAACCAGGTTGGCCGAGGTTTGGGCGTCGGCTGCCGCAAACAGCGTGACCTGATGACCCAGTTCCACCAGCGCTTCGGCCAGGTGCGCCACGACCCGTTCGGTACCACCGTAGAGTCGGGGCGGAACCGCTTCGTAAAGCGGTGCGATCTGCGCAATCTTCATCAATGGCCTCCTTGAACCGGATGAACAGAGCGAGAACGTTGTAGGCAAACGTCTCCAGGCTTAAGACGAACTATGGGATAGGGTCGGGTCTGGCATTTTCAAGCCTGCAGCTTGCTGCCGTTTGTCGGCAGGCGGGCTGGTGCCATGCCCCGTTTCGACGCGCTGGCTGCCAGGCTTTCGTCATGGCGTGACGAGTTCAGGCGGCTGCACAACGAAAAACCCGCGCAGCGGATGCTGGCGGGTTTCGTGAAGCTTGAGCGCGCCGCTGCTTTACAGTCCGGCAGCCGCGCGCAGGGCGTCGGCCTTGTCGGTCTTTTCCCAGGTGAAGGCGGTGAAGGTGTCGCCACCGACCGTCATCTCGTGGGGATCGCGACCGAAGTGGCCGTAGGCCGCGGTGGCCTTGTACATCGGGTGCAGCAGATCGAGCAGGGTGGTGATCGCGTAGGGGCGCAGATCGAAATGTTCGCGGACCAGGGCGACGATCTTCTCGTCGCCGAGCTTGCCGGTGCCGAAGGTATTGATGGCGATCGAGGTCGGCTGGGCCACGCCGATGGCGTAGGAGACCTGGATTTCGCAGCGCTCGGCCAGGCCGGCGGCGACGATGTTCTTCGCCACGTAGCGGCCGGCGTAGGCCGCCGAACGGTCGACCTTGGACGGGTCCTTGCCGGAGAACGCGCCGCCGCCGTGACGGGCCATGCCGCCGTAGGTGTCGACGATGATCTTGCGCCCGGTCAGGCCGCAGTCGCCCACCGGGCCGCCGATGATGAACTGGCCGGTCGGGTTGATATGGAACTGGGTGTCCTTGTGCAGCAGCTCGGCCGGGATCACGTGCTTGACGATCAGCTCCATCACCGCTTCCTTGAGGTCCGAATGCTTGACCTCAGGGTTGTGCTGGGTGGAGAGCACGATGGCGTCGATGCCGACCACCTTGCCGCCTTCGTAGCGGCAGGTGACCTGACTCTTGGCGTCCGGACGCAGCCACGGCAGCAGGCCGTTCTTGCGCGCTTCGGCCTGGCGCTGGACCAGCGCGTGGGAAAAACGGATCGGCGCCGGCATCAGCACGTCGGTTTCGTTGCTGGCGTAGCCGAACATCAGGCCCTGATCGCCGGCGCCCTGGTCTTCCGGCTTGCTGCGGTCGACGCCCTGGGCGATGTCCACCGACTGCTTGCCGATGATGTTGATGATGCCGCAGGTGGCGCCATCGAAGCCGACCTCCGAGCTGTTGTAACCGATGTCGATGATGACGTCGCGCACCAGCTGCTCGAGGTCGACCCAGGCGCTGGTGGTGACTTCGCCGGCGACGATCGCCACACCGGTCTTGACCAGCGTCTCGCAGGCCACGCGGGCGTGTTTGTCCTCGGCGATGATGGCGTCCAGCACCGCATCGGAGATCTGGTCGGCAATCTTGTCCGGGTGCCCTTCGGACACGGACTCGGAGGTGAAAATCGAGTATTCGCTCATCTATCGGTTCCTAAATTACCGGTGGGTGAGACGGCTGTCAGGGCGGGCCGGGAAAAGTACCGGGCCTGGATCTGAAAACCGTTCTTCAAGCCAATATAGAGGCTCTCGCCGGGCGTGAGCCCCGCGGCATCGGCCCAACGGGCCAGATCGTCCTGTTCGAAACCCAGCCAGAGATCGCCGCAGGCCTCCCTGGCCCAGCTCTGGTTGTGGCTGCACAGCTCGGTGACCAGCAGGCTGCCGCCCATGTTCACCAGCCGTGCCAGTTGTTTCAGCGCCTCGCCGGGCGCCGCCAGGTGATGCAGCACCATGTTCAGCACCACGCAGTCGGCCGGCGCGCAGTCGTCGTGCAGGGCATCGGCGAGCTTCAGCTCGACGTTTGTCAGCCCCGCCTCCTGGCAACGCGCCCGCGCCAGGTCAAGCATGGCGGGGCTGTTGTCCAGCGCCACTACGCGGGCGAAGCGCCGCGCCAGCTCCGGCAGGAAGCTGCCATCCCCGGGCCCGACTTCCAGCGCCGTGGCGCGGGCATCGAAGTTCAGTACATCGAGCAAGGCCAGCACGCTGTCGCGATACTGCGGCAGGCCGGCGATCAGGTCCTGGCGGGCCTGGAAGCTGCTCGCCATGCGCGCGAAGAAATCCTCGCTGGCGGCGCTGCGCTGGGCATGCACGGCGGCGATACGGGCCTCGATCTCGCGCGGCAGCTGCAGCCGGTCGGCTTCCTCGAGCAGCGCCGCGTGCAGCTTGCCGCCGAGACTGTCGAGCTGCGGCAGGCTGCGCCGGTAGAACACCGCGTTGCCTTCGCGGCGGGTGGCGAGCAGCCCGGCCTGGGTCAGCACCTTGAGGTGATGGCTGATGCCGGATTGCCCCGTGGCGAAGATCTGTGCCAGTTCGAGCACGCCGAACGAATCGTTGGCGAGCGCACGCAGCACCTTCAGCCGCAACGAATCGCCGCCGGCCTTGCACAGGGCGGCGAGTTGGTCGCTGTCGGCGAAAGACATCCGGGAAATGCGCAGGCTCATAGGCGACGCAGTCTAGTCGGTCGTTTTTCGCCCGGCAATGGCAATATCAAAAAGTGTTGATATTGGACGGGCCGAAATCCATCCGCCAGGCTGTCAATACCCATGCCACAGGACGCCAGGCCGAGGCCCGGCAGGAAGAAACTCGGCAGCAGATCGAGCACCCGTTGCAATCGCTCGTGGCTGGACAGGCGGCGCGAGACCAGGCTGTAGGTGAAATCGACACGTCGACCAAGGCCCAGATGGCGATCAGCGCCAGCGCCTGCGGCGCGAAGGGTTGCGCCGGCTGCATGAAGGACTATTTGCTGCAACATCTGCCGGCCATCGACAGCTGTGGCGTCAGGCTGCTCGACTAAATCAGGGGGCATTGGCGGCAGCGCGGCGCTTATTCAGTCATTGCCCCGCCCCCCGCGGTAGGGGAAAATGACCGCCTTTTCCGCCCCCTTCATTTCCGAAGCTACCCCGCAGGAGATTCAGCGATGCCCAGCCGTCGTGAGCGAGCCAATGCCATCCGCGCCCTCAGCATGGATGCCGTGCAGAAAGCCAACAGCGGCCACCCGGGCGCCCCCATGGGCATGGCTGACATCGCCGAGGTGCTCTGGCGCGACCATCTGAAGCACAGTCCGACCAACCCGCACTGGGCCGACCGCGACCGCTTCGTGCTGTCCAACGGCCACGGCTCGATGCTGATCTACTCGCTGCTGCACCTGACCGGTTACGACCTGTCCATCGACGACCTGAAGAACTTCCGCCAGCTGCACAGCAAGACGCCAGGTCACCCGGAGTTCGGCTACACCGCCGGCGTCGAGACCACCACCGGTCCGCTGGGCCAGGGTCTGGCCAACGCGGTCGGTTTCGCCCTGGCGGAAAAGGTCATGGCTGCGCAGTTCAACCGCGATGGCTACGACATCGTCGATCACCACACCTATGTGTTCATGGGCGATGGCTGTCTGATGGAAGGGATTTCCCACGAGGTCTGCTCGCTGGCCGGCACCCTCGGCTTGAACAAGCTGATCGGCTTCTATGACGACAACGGCATCTCCATCGATGGCGAAGTTCATGGCTGGTTCACCGATGACACGCCACGCCGCTTCGAGGCCTACGGCTGGCAGGTGATTCGTAACGTCGATGGTCATGACCCCGACGAAATCCAGATCGCCCTCGACACCGCAGGCAAGAGCGACCGCCCGACGCTGATCTGCTGCAAGACCATCATCGGCTTCGGCTCGCCGAACAAGCAGGGCAAGGAGCAATCCCATGGCGCCGCGCTGGGCGACGCCGAGATCGCCCTGACCCGCGAGGCGCTGGGCTGGCGATACGGTCCGTTCGAGATTCCCGCGGAGATCTATGCCGAGTGGGATGCCAAGCAGAAGGGCGCCGAGGCCGAGACCGTATGGAACCAGCGCTTCGCCGCCTACGAAACCGAATTCCCGGCCCTGGCCGCCGAGTTCAAGCGGCGCATGGCCGGCGAGCTGCCGGCCGATTTCGCCGAGAAGGCCAGCGAGTTCATCCGTGAAGTGGCCACCAAGGGCGAAACCATTGCCAGCCGCAAGGCCAGCCAGAACTGCCTGAACGCCTTCGGCCCGCTGCTGCCGGAACTGCTTGGTGGTTCGGCCGACCTGGCCGGCTCCAACCTGACGCTGTGGAAGGGCTGCAAGCCGGTGGTCGCCGAGGATGCCTCGGGCAACTACATGTACTACGGCGTGCGCGAATTCGGCATGGCGGCGATCATGAACGGCGTCGCCCTGCACGGCGGCCTGATCCCCTATGGCGCGACCTTCCTGATGTTCATGGAATACGCACGCAACGCGGTGCGCATGTCGGCACTGATGAAGCAGCGGGTGATCTACGTCTTCACCCATGATTCCATCGGCCTCGGCGAGGACGGCCCGACCCATCAGCCAGTCGAGCAGCTGACCAGCCTGCGCAGCACGCCGAACCTGGATACCTGGCGCCCGGCCGACACGGTCGAGTCGGCGGTGGCCTGGAAGCACGCCATCGAGCGCAAGGATGGCCCGAGCGCGCTGATCTTCTCGCGGCAGAACCTGCCGTACCACATCCGCGACAACGAGACCGAAGCGTCGATTTCCAAAGGTGGCTACATCCTCAAGAATTGCGTCGGCGAGCCGGAGCTGATCCTCATCGCCACCGGTTCGGAAGTCGGCCTGGCCGTTCAGGCCTATGACAAGCTCACCGAGCAGGGCCGCAACGTGCGTGTCGTCTCGATGCCGTGCACCAGCGTCTTCGATGCCCAGGAGGCTGGCTGGAAGCAGCAGGTGCTACCAGTGGAAGTCGGTGCACGGATCGCCATCGAGGCGGCGCATGCCGACTACTGGTACAAGTACGTCGGCCTCGACGGCCGCATCATCGGCATGACCACCTACGGCGAATCGGCTCCGGCCAATCAGCTGTTCGAGGCGTTCGGCTTTACGGTCGACAACATCCTTGCGGTGGCTGAAGAGCTTCTCGAAGATTAAAAGACGCTAGAGGTTGGCGGCTGGAGGCTGAACGACAGGCGGCACCGAGTTGCTTTTTCGTCCAGCCTCCAGCCTTTAGCCTCAAGCGGCTTGAAAACAGGCCGAATCTCAATGCCGCACAATCGCTCTCGCCCCTACCGCATTGCCCTCAACGGCTACGGCCGTATCGGACGCTGCGTGTTGCGTGCCTTCTACGAGCGCAACGCGGCCTTCGATTTCGAGATCGTTGCCCTCAACGACCTCGCCGACATGGCCAGTCTTGAGTACCTCACCCGTTTCGACTCCACCCATGGCCGCTTTCCCGGCGCCGTGGCGGTGGAAGGCGATTGTCTGTATCTGAACGGCCACTGCGTGAAGGTCTTGCGCGAGCCGACGCCCGAAGCGATTGACTGGCGCGATCTGGGCGTGGACCTGGTGCTCGAGTGTTCCGGTGCCTACAGCACGCGTGCCGGCGGGGAGCGCTTTCTCGCGGCAGGTGTTCCGCGCGTGTTGTTTTCGCAACCCATGAACGGGGCCGCTGACGTCGATGCGACGGTGGTCATGGGCATCAACCATGAACAGCTGACAGGCGCCGAACGACTGGTTTCCAACGCGTCCTGCACCACCAACTGCGGCGTACCGCTGCTCAAGCTGCTCAACGATGCCATCGGGCTCGATTACGTCTCGATCACCACGATTCACTCGGCGATGAACGATCAGCCGGTCATCGACGCCTATCACCACGATGATCTGCGCCGCACGCGCTCGGCCTTCCAGTCGGTGATCCCGGTGTCGACCGGCCTGGCAAAAGGCATCGAACGCCTGCTGCCGGAACTCTCGGGGCGGATTCAGGCCAAAGCCGTGCGGGTGCCGACGGTGAATGTGTCCTGTCTGGATATCACGCTGCAGACCGCCTGCGATACCGATGCGCATACGATCAACCGGGTGCTGCGCGAGGCCGCCGAAGACGGGCCCTTGCAGGGCTTGCTGGCGTATACCGAGCTGCCTCATGCCAGCTGCGATTTCAATCACGATCCGCATTCGGCGATCGTCGACGGCAGCCTGACGCGTGCCTCAGGGCCGCGGCTGGTGAACCTGCTGGCCTGGTTCGACAACGAGTGGGGTTTCGCCAACCGCATGCTCGACGTGGCCGATCATTATTTGCGCGTCGCCCACCGCGCCTAAGCGTCACTGTCTGGCGGGCTGTGCCTGGCCGGCCGCAGCTTACACATATCGCCGTTCTTGAACTTAAGGAAGATCACATGACCGTTTTGAAGATGACCGACCTCGACCTCCAGGGTAAGCGCGTGCTGATCCGTGAGGATCTCAACGTGCCGGTGAAGGATGGCGCGGTTAAAAGCGATGCGCGCATCCTCGCTTCCCTGCCAACCATCAAGCTGGCACTGGAAAAGGGCGCCGCGGTGATGGTCTGCTCGCATCTGGGCCGTCCGGAAGAGGGCGTCTACAGCGAGGAGGACAGCCTCAAGCCGGTCGCTGATTACCTGAGCAAGGCGCTTGGCCGCGAAGTGCCGCTGATCAAGGACTACCTCGGCGGCGTGCAGGTGCAGGCCGGTGAGCTGGTGCTGCTGGAGAACGTGCGTTTCAACAAGGGTGAAAAGAAGAACACCGACGAGCTGGCGCAGCAGTACGCGGCGCTGTGCGACGTGTTCGTCATGGACGCCTTCGGCACTGCGCACCGCGCCCAGGGCTCGACCCACGGCGTGGCCAAGTTCGCCAAGGTGGCCTGTGCCGGCCCGCTGCTGGCAGCCGAGCTGGATGCCCTGGGCAAAGCGCTGAAGCATCCGGCTCAGCCGATGGCAGCCATCGTCGCCGGCTCCAAAGTCTCCACCAAGCTGAACGTGCTCAACAGCCTGAGCCAGGTCTGCAACCAGCTGATCGTCGGCGGTGGTATCGCCAACACCTTCCTGGCTGCGGCCGGTTTCCCGGTGGGCAAGTCGTTGTACGAAGCCGATCTGGTCGACACCGCCAAGGCCATCGCCGCCAAGGTCAGCGTGCCGCTGCCGGTCGACGTGGTCGTGGCCAAGGCTTTCGCTGAAGATGCCGAAGCCACCGTCAAGGCGGTCGCGGACGTGGCCGAGGACGACATGATTCTGGACATCGGCCCGCAGACCGCAGCCAACTTTGCCGAACTGCTGAAGTCGTCGAAGACCATCCTCTGGAACGGCCCGGTCGGTGTGTTCGAGTTCGATCAGTTTGGCAACGGCACCCAGGTGCTGGCACAGGCCATCGCGCAAAGCCCGGCATTCTCCATCGCGGGTGGCGGCGACACCCTGGCGGCTATCGATAAGTATGGTGTCGGCGAACAGATTTCCTACATCTCCACCGGCGGCGGCGCCTTCCTCGAGTTCGTCGAAGGTAAGGTTCTGCCTGCCGTGGAAGTGCTGGAGCAGCGCGCAAAGTAAGACGGCCGCTGGCCTTTTGGTCGTTACAAGCGTAACGGCACAGGCAACCCCTGCGGTTGGTTGCTGTCTCTGTTCTGTCCAGACGAGGAATGGAGGCTCACCATGCGTTACGCCGCACTAGCTGTTTGCTGTCTTGGCCTGGCCGGTTGTGCCGGAGGTCCACCAGACTCGCTCTGTGAAGTGATCGACCCGCCACCGGTGCAAAGCCCGACCGCGCAGAACGATCAGCGCATCGAGATGCAGAGCACTGGCGACCCGACTGCAGGCACCGCTGCCGACGTCCAGGACTGTTCCTGAGCCCGCTAGGAGAACCGATGAAAGGCCTGCTCATTTCGATTGCTGCGTTACTGCTTGGCGGGTGCGGCCACTGGCAATCCGGCCCGGACGCACCCTTCATAGGCTGGAAGTGCCAGAGCACGCAGAACATTGCCTGGCGCTATGTGGATCAAAGCCGCCAGATGGTGGAGCTGAAAATCGGCGACAGCCAGCAAGTCCATAGGTTGCGCAAGGAACCCGTGGCCCATGGAGCTTTCTATAGCGATGGCGTTGTGGCCTTCCACGACAAGGGAACAGGCGCACTGGTCTATCGTCTGGCTGATGACAAGCTGCTCGCCCATGGTTGCAGCGCGTCGTTGATCAACATCTGATCGAAAAGGCAGGCGATTCTCCTGTTCTGCGGCGTTTTCCCCGGGCCTGATGGCTTTTGAGCCATCCGCCACTACAATGCCGCGCCATACTGCGTGGTGCTTGAACAGCGCCGGCCCCTGCGGCAGGCTTTACATGATTAAACGACCCTAACCGGGAGAAAGGAAAACATGGCACTCATCAGCATGCGTCAGATGCTCGACCACGCCGCCGAATTCGGCTACGGCGTGCCGGCCTTCAACGTCAACAACCTTGAGCAGATGCGAGCCATCATGGAAGCGGCCGACAAGACCGACTCCCCGGTGATCGTCCAGGCTTCGGCTGGTGCTCGTAAATACGCAGGCGCGCCGTTTCTGCGTCACCTGATTCTCGCGGCGATCGAAGAGTTCCCGCATATCCCGGTGGTCATGCACCAGGATCACGGCACCAGCCCTGACATCTGCCAGCGCTCCATCCAGCTGGGCTTCAGCTCAGTCATGATGGACGGCTCGCTGCGTGAAGACGGCAAGACGCCGTCCGATTACGAATACAACGTCCGCGTCACTCAGCAGGTCGTTGCCTTCGCCCACGCCTGTGGCGTGTCGGTAGAGGGAGAGCTGGGATGCCTGGGCTCGCTGGAAACCGGCATGGCCGGTGAAGAAGACGGCGTCGGCGCCGAAGGTGCGCTGGATCACAGCCAGCTGCTGACCGATCCGGAAGAAGCCGCTGACTTTGTCGCCAAGACCAAGGTCGATGCCCTGGCCATCGCCATCGGCACCAGCCACGGCGCCTACAAATTCACCAAGCCGCCAACCGGTGACACCCTGTCGATCCAGCGCATCAAGGAGATCCATCAGCGCATACCCGATACCCACCTGGTGATGCACGGCTCCTCCTCGGTTCCGCAGGAGTGGCTGAAGATCATCAACGAGTATGGTGGTGACATCAAGGAAACCTACGGCGTGCCGGTCGAGGAAATCGTCGAAGGCATCAAGTACGGCGTGCGCAAGGTCAACATCGACACCGACCTGCGTCTGGCGTCCACCGGTGCGATTCGCGAGTTCATGGCGAAGAACCCCAGCGAGTTCGATCCGCGCAAGTACCTGGCCAAGACCGTGACCGCCATGCGCGACATCTGCATTGCCCGTTACGAAGCCTTCGGCACCGCCGGCAACGCCTCGAAGATCAAGCCGATCTCCCTGGAAGGCATGTTCGAGCGCTACGCGCGCGGTGAGCTGGATCCCAAGGTCAACTGAGACGATGCGTGCATAAACGAGCCCGCCCAGTGCGGGCTCGTTGCATTATGAGGGGGCTAAATCAGCAGGGATCGCTAGGCCAACAACTGCTGGATCTGGCTGCGCAAGGTATCGAGCGAGAAAGGCTTGGCCAGAATCGGTGCGGAACGTGCGATATCGCTGCCCGACTCGTAGATTTCGATCGGGTAGCCGCTGATGAAGATGACCTTCAGGTCTGGCCGCAGCTTGAGCGCTGGCTCGGCAATCATCACGCCGGAAACGTCACCCGGTAATCGGAAATCAGTCACCAGCAGGTCAAGCTGTGGCTTGGTCGCCAATATGTCAAAAGCCTGAACGGAATCCGCTGCTTCAAGCACCTTATAGCCTTCGCCGGCGAGATAGTCAGATAACAGACAGAGAATGTGGGGTTCGTCCTCAACGAGCAGGACAACTTTGGCGGGTGCTTGGCTCATCGGAAGATTCTCGACGATTTTTATGAAAGTACTGTTTCGAACGGTATTAATTACCGCCAGACGAGCATGTTGGAGCGTTGTAGAGCTCTGCAAGTTCAGGGGTCCGCAGCGATCCGACAGGTCTTTGTTCCGTTACTACCGGGCCCCGATGCGCGTTGGCAGTCAGGCCATGCATCGCTAGGCTCGGAATTATTATCCATCTTTGGGAGCCCACCATGACTGACGAAAACGCCCATACCATCGCCGACCGGACGCTGGACGACTACCGCGCCAACGCCGAGGCCTTTCGCGACGGGACGCGCGATCATGATGTCAGCCAGAATATCGATGCCTTGCTGCGGCACATCCCCGGTGAGCCGCCATTTCGCATCCTCGACCTGGGCTGCGGGCCCGGGCGAGACCTCAAGACTTTCACGGCACGTGGCCATATCGCCGTTGGGCTGGACGGTGCCGAACCCTTCGTGAACATGGCACGCGCCGAGACCGGCTGTGAGGTTCTGCACCAAGACTTCCTGCAGCTGGATCTACCCGCCGAAGCGTTCGACGGCGTTTTCGCCAATGCAGTGCTGTTTCATCTTCCTAGCCGCGAAATCGCCTCGGTATTGCTGAAGCTGCATACGGCGCTTCGCGGTGGTGGGGTGCTGTTCAGCTCCAATCCCCGCGGCGACAATCAGGAAGGCTGGAGCGGTGCGCGTTATGGCACCTGGTATGACTGGCCGACGTGGCGCGGCTTGCTGCAATCGGTCGGCTTCATCGAGCTCGAACATTATTATCGCCCAGCCGGGTTGCCGCGCGAGCAGCAACCCTGGCTCGCCAGCGTCTGGCGCAAGGGGTGAGCCGGCGACAGCGGTAGTCGGCGGTTGTTCACTGGGCAGAGCAGAATGCATGCCAGGAACAGCGGGTTCATGCGTTTTGCATGCATACAAAACGCTATTATGTGACGTAAGTCACTGAATTTCGTGTACATATTGATCTCTACTGGGTTGGCACGAACGCTGCTCCTGCTATGGATGCTGGTCCATAACCGGAGTACACAATAATGATCGCCGCTGAAAAAACTCTCGCTGCCGCGTTTCCTGAGTTCGAAGTGCTCACTGCTCCTCGTCCGGATGGCGGGCTGCTACTGACGCTGCGTAACGATGATCGGGACATCATCAAGCGCGCGCTCTCGAAGGGACAGACCCAGGCCGACATTCAGCTGGAATGGGTCATCAGCTCCATTCGTCGTGACCTGGCGCTGGAGGCTGGCATGTCGCCTGCAATCGCCCGGTTGCAGAGCCAGAGTCGCACCGAGCTGCCCACCTACGAGTACGCCTGAACCGAGCGGTCGGCCCGCAGGCCGACCGCACTCGCTGCGCAATCCAGCGCAGGCGATCCGACCCGGCCGAAGCGCCTGGGTGCTTCGCGAAGCCTGACAGCGATGAGGAAACCCTATGAACGCCATCGACCTGCTGATCGACGACCACCAGAAAGTGAAGGATATCCTGACGCGCCTGACCGATAGCACTGAGCGCGCCGTCAAGACCCGCACCGAATTGCTGCAGAAACTGGAGATGGAAGTCACCATCCATACCCGGCTCGAAGAGCAGATCCTTTATCCCGCCTACAAGGAAGCCGGCAGCAAGGAAGAGCTGAAAATGTTTTATGAGGCCAAGGAAGAGCACCGCGCGGTGGATTCGCTGGTACTGCCCGACCTCAAGGCCACCGATCCATCCAGCGTCGAGTTCTCCGGGCGCGTCAAAGTGTGCAAGGAGTTGCTTGAGCATCACATCGAGGAAGAGGAATCGGAGATGTTTCCCAAGGCTCGCGAGCTGTTCGACAAGGCCCGGCTGGAAGAAATGGGCCAGCAGATGTCCGAATTGCGAAACCGCTTGAAGAAGGAACTCAGTGCCAGCCAGGCTGCCTGATTCGTTCCGTTGCCGGGGCGCAGCGCCCCGGCGCCGCAGGGTTTTGTGCAATTGCCTGAGCTGTTGGTTCAGGCGCTGCACCTGTTCACTTAGTGAACTGTCCGGCTCCGCCATACTCTTTTACCAACCGATTCCGGATTCGCGTGGGGTGGGCCGTCTTGGCTGTCTGGCAGCTGGCGTGCCCCTTAACCAGGCGCCGTTGAGCGGTCGACTTGGCCTCGCCCGTTCGCGGGGGGGCACTCTCGCCCCGCCGCAGGGTCAGTTTCAAGAAGGATTCGAATATTCGTTTTGCCGGCGCTGCCCGTCGGCTTCAACTCGTGGAGGTGACACCATGCGTCTTGCATATCTATCTGCCCCTATCCTGGGCCTGCTATTGGTCGGCTGTGGCCCGGACGAACCTGAACGTGAACAAACGCCGCCGCAGCCCACTACAGAGCAGCCAACGCCACCACAACCGAGCAGCACACCGCCGGCCAACACTGGCACTGGCACTGGCGCCGGAACGGGTGCAGGGCCGGGCACTACGGGCACCGGGACTGGTGCAGGTGCGGAGACCGGCACCGGAACCGGCATGACGACCGGCTCGGGCAATATGGACACGGCGCCCGCTGACAATGGTAGCGGTCTCGGTACCGAATCGGGTTCCGGCACCGCCCCCAACCCCACCGGTACCGGTACCGGTTCCTCGCAGTAAGAAGCTCAGTCAGCTCGTCAGGGCGTCTCGCGACTTGCGAGGCGCCTTCTGAAGGAGGTCTGCATGAAATCGAAATGTATCGCTGTCGCCACCGCGTTATCGCTTTCGCTGATGCTGGTCGCCTGTTCGCCAGATGACGAACCCTCGGCGCTGGACAACAACAGCGAGAACCAGCAGGAATACCAGAACACCGCGACCGACCCGGCCGGACCACGCGAGGTTTCGCCGCCGTCAAATCTGCCTGGCGAATGATCGAGCGTCCCGGGGTCGGAAATCACCGCCGTGGGCCATTATACGTATTGCGCCGCGGCATAGCCGGACGCCCAGGCCCACTGGAAATTGAAGCCGCCCAGATGGCCGGTGACATCCAGCACTTCGCCGACGAAGTACAGCCCCGCCGCTTTTTGCGACTCCATGGTCTTCGAAGACACCTCTCTGGTATCCACGCCGCCGAGGGTCACCTCCGCGGTGCGATACCCCTCGGTCCCGGCCGGAACCAGCTGCCAGCTGCCGAGTTTGGCGGCCACTTCCTGGAGCTCGGCTGGGCTGTACTGCTTCAGTGGTTTGGACACGAACCAATGCTCGGCCAGCAACCCTGCCATCTTACGAGTGAACAGCTCATTGAGCAGAGTCCTCAGCTCGGTGTTGGGCCGCTCGCAGCGCTGCTCGTCCAGCCATTCGGGTAGGTTCAGGTGTGGCAGCAGGTTGATCTCGATGACATCACCCGGCTGCCAGTACGAAGACACCTGCAGGATCGCCGGCCCGGAGAGTCCGCGATGGGTGAACAGGATGTTTTCTCGGAAGCTCTGGCCATTGCAACTGACCAGACAGTCCTCGACCGAAGTCCCCGACAGCGCCTCGCACATCGACTTCAATTGCGGCTCGGTGATGGTGAAGGGCACCAGGCCGGCGCGGGTCGGCAGCACGGTGTGGCCGAACTGCCGGGCAATCTGGTAGCCGAAGCCACTGGCGCCCAGCGTTGGGATTGACAGCCCTCCGGTGGCGATCACCAACGACTGGCAGGTGAGGTCGCCGATGCTACTGCGCAACAGATAGCCGTCTTCGGTTTTCTCAACGGACTGCACGGCGGTGTTCAGATGCAGGCCGACTCCGGCCTGCTGGCACTCGTCGAGCAGCATGTCGAGGATGTCGCTGGCCTTGTTGTCGCAGAACAGCTGACCGAGTTTCTTCTCGTGATAGGGCACGCCGTGGCGGCTGGTCATCTCGATGAAATCCCATTGGGTGTAACGTGCCAGAGCTGATTTGCAGAAATGAGCATTGGCGGACAGAAAGTTGGCGGGCTCGGTGTAAATATTGGTGAAGTTGCAGCGCCCGCCGCCCGACATGAGGATCTTCTTGCCGGCCTTGTTGGCATGGTCCAGCAGCAGTAGCTGACGGCCTCGCGCCGCCGCTGTGAAAGCGCACATCAAACCGGCTGCGCCTGCACCAATCACTACCACGTCCGTCTGCAACACTGCTCACCCCGGTCACGCCTGAAAACGCGGCATGGTACTCCCCCGGCTCGGTAGATGCAGTGCCCCTCGGCGATCGGAACGGCCAGCCTCGGATAAGCGGCCTGATTTGTACTTGGGGCCGACGGTACCTGGCCATTATCAAGAGCGGGACAGAACGTCGTGAAACGAACATGGACTCTGCTGTTGCTGGCGCTACTGACGATAAGCACGTTCACGGCTCAGGCTGAGGTGCTGCGTCTGGCTGGCAACGTCTGGCCGCCGTATACGGACCAGCGCTTGCCTGGCGGTGGCCTGTCGGTGGAGCTGGTTCGAACTGCCCTTGGTCGCGCGGGCTACCAGGTGGATTACATCGAGGTGCCCTGGGAGCGCGCCCTGCTGGGCCTTCGGTATGGCCGATACGACCTGGTCAATGCCTGGCCCGCCTCGGGCCGGATGGAATACGGCAGCTACTCGCGGCCCTTTCTGACCAATCGCGTGCGCTGGATTCGGCGGCGCGACCAGCACATCGCATACAGCGGCCGGGACAGCCTGATTCCGTATCGAATCGGGCTGGTTCGGGGTTACGCCTACAGTGAGGCGTTAGAGCACGATGCCCGGCTGAACAAGGGCTACGCTGCCAACTTCGTTCAACTGGCCAAGATGCTCGGCGCGGGACGCATCGACCTGACGCTGGAAGATGAGCGCACGGTGTTGTTTCATCTGCACCGAGAACTCAGGGATCTGCAGGACGCCTATCGGTTTGTGCCTGGGGCGTTCAGCTTGCTGGACCTCTCGCTGGTGGTGCGTACTGACCATCCGCAGCGGGAGGAGATCCTCGCCACGTTCAATCGTGAGATCGAAGCGATGCTGGCGGATGGCAGCTATGCCGAAATCTTCCATCGCCATGGGCTGCCGGCCCCAGTGTCGCTGCCTCAGCCCTGAGGTGTCGGTAGCTGGCGAACCAGGTGGCTGGCCATGCTACGCAGCGGCGCCAGCTGCCGGCAGATCAGACCCAGCTGGGTCTGTAGCAGGCGGTGTGCATCGTCCATGTCATCAGGCGCCTGCTCGAGCTGCTGGGCAAGGGCCTCTTCGTCTTCGCTGTATACGGCCACCGGCTGATTGCACTGCAAGGATACAGCCAGTTCGTCGAGGCTATCGGCCAGCCGCTTGGCGGCGCTTTCCAGCATTTCGTCACGCGCATCGTCGGGCAGACTCTCGCGGTGGGCGCCCAAGCCCGACAGGTAGTTGAGCAACGTGTGCGAGAGGATCAGAAAGCGGAATCCGGTCTCGGCGTCCTTGCGAAAGTGCCCCGGTTCCAGAAGCATGTTGGACAGCGTCGTGGACAGCGCCGCGTCTGCGTTATGTGCATTGCGCCGCGCCAGTCGGTACGCCAGATCGTCTCGTTTACCGCTCTCGTACTGGCGCATGATCTGGCGCAGGTAGTCGGCACTGCGACTGAGAGTATTGGCGACGACCTGATTAAGGCGTCGGCCCTGCCAGTCGGGAAGGATCAGAAATACCGCGGCCGCGGCGATCAGGCTGCCTAGCAGTGTATCGACCAGGCGCGGCCAGATCAGCCCATAGCCGTCACCGACCTGGTTGAAGCAGAACAGCACCAGCAGCGTGATCGCCGCGGTCGCCAAGGTGTAGCGGCTGCTACGCGTGGCGAAGAACACCACGCCGGCAACCACGGCAAATAGCGCCTGCACCTGCTGGCTCGGGAACAGATCGAACAGCGCCCAGCCCACAACCAGCCCCGCCACGGTGCCGGTCACGCGTTGCACCAGTTTGATTCTTGTTGCACCGTAGTTCGGCTGGCAGACGAAGACCGTGGTCAGCAATACCCAGTAGCCTTGCTCCGGGTGGATCGCATGGAGCACCGCATAGCCACACACCAGCGCCAGGCTCATGCGCAGGGCATGGCGGAAGAGCAGAGACGTGGGAGTCAGTTGCAGGCGAATCCGAGACAGGGCGTCACGCACCGATTGCGGTTCGCGGTCCAGCAGGCTGCTGTCCTGTTCCCCTTCCAGGGCGTCGGGGTTGGTCGCCATGGATAGCTGGCGCTGGATGGTCGCCAGATTGCCGGACAATGCCCGCAGTGAGCGCAACAGCCCGCGCCACGCCGGGTTGCTCTGCAGCCGCAGGTGTTCGAGCGAAGACTCCAGATCCGCCAGTGCCTGTGCATTGGCTTCGCTGTAGCGAAACGGCTGACGCAGCTGGACGGCATTCGCCAGGTCCGCGCAAGCCACGCCCTGCAAGCGCAGCAGTCTGCCGCAACGAAACAGTACGTCGCTGTGGAAAAACGCCTCGGCCAGCTCCTGGTAAGGATAGTGCGAGGAGCTGACGCGCTCGTGCAGGTCCTGTGCAAGGAAGTAGAGCTTGAGGGAGTGGCTGATCTTCGCTCCGGGCCGGCCATTGCCCAGGCGATGCAGCAGGGTTTCCTTGGTGGCATTCAGCGCGCTGACCACCCGGCCGTTCTGCTGCGCCAGTTGCAGGCGACGTTCTTCCACGTCCAACTGGCGCACCGGCTCGAACAGGGCGGCCTTGAGTTTGTAGTACTGCCCCAGCTCCCGGTACAGGCGAGCCAGACTTTGCTGTACGGGCTGGTGCGCAAAGAGCGCATTCCAGACAACGGAAAGCAGGCCGTACCAGGTCGCGCCCGCCACTAACAGCAGCGGGTCGCGCCAGGGATACAGCGCCTCGCCGCCACGCTGGTCGGCTGCGATCATGCTGTAGATCGACAGAATCAATGTCGCCTGGGCGATGGTCGCGTAGCGTTCGCCCAGCGCACCGAGCATCACCAGGCCGAACGCTGCTGCCGCCATGCCGAGCGCGAAGAGCAGAGGGAAGGGGAACAGCAGCTGCACCGAAGCCGCGGCAATGCTGAAGCACAGCAGTGTGACCAGCAGCGCCGATAACCGCCCTAGCCAGCTGTCGTCGGTTTCCGCCAAGGCGCTGGCAATGACGCCGAGGAACAAGGGAATCATCATCGATGGCTGGGAGAGGTACCAGCTCAATCCCATGCTGCCGGCCAGTGCGATCAGTACGCGAAGGCTGTAGCCGAACTTGTCCAGCGCCCAGAGCTGGCGCAGGGAATGGCTGAGCGAGGGTGAGCGCATAAAAACGAGTCGGACCTGGCTGGGATAAGAGGAAGGTAGGACGTCGGCCGTGGGCTGATGTCACGGCAATCGAAGCAAAGCTTATACCGTCCATCCGTCTCGCATCGTCGGAACGAAACCGCACGGTCATCGTTTAGCTGCATTCGTCAGGCTTCATTCATGCCGCCCCCTCCCATTCCTGTAAAGAGGACACCGCAAGAACCGTGAACACGATGCCAGCCGCCGCCGTCCTCGTCAGCACGCCGTTTCTCGGCACGCTCGAAGCCTTCGCCGTGGGTAACGCACAAGGTCGCGGCGCCGGCCTGGTCGCAGCAGCTACGGCCCGACCAAGGACCTGAGCACCGGCCTGGAATTGCTCCAGCTGCCCGATGGGTTCCAGTACAAGAGCTTGTTGCCATCTGGGGTCCCTGGGCTCGCGGGTCGTTGTAAGCGATAAAGACGATAAAAGCGCTGCAGGCCGGAAGGCGGGACGATCAGAAGCAGCTTGAAGCTTGAGGCTGGAAGAAAAATCTTGACAGGATTGGCAAGACCTGAACATGCGCCTCCAGCCTCCAGCCTCCAGCCTCCAGCCTCCAGCCTCCAGCCTCCAGCCTCCAGCTTATAGCTGCCTAACCTTCAACGACCGTCCTTTGATCTTTCCGGCATTCAAGCGGTTGAGCGCCTGCCTGGCGACATCGCGCTCGACTGCAACGAATGCCTGGAAATCGAAGATCGCGATCTTGCCCACCTGCTTGCCCGCAATTCCCGCATCGCCTGTCAGCGCGCCGAGGATGTCGCCGGGGCGCAGCTTGTCCTTGCGGCCTGCGCCGATGCACAGCGTCACCATCGGCGGTTGCAGCGGTTCGCCTGGCTGCCCTTTCAGATCACTCAGGGGCTGCCAATTGAGCGGCGCTTTCTGCCGGTCCTCGATGGCCTGGGCGCGGTGGCCTTCGGCTGGGGCGACCAGGCTGATGGCGATGCCTTTCTTGCCGGCGCGACCGGTACGTCCAACCCGGTGAATGTGGATTTCGGAATCACGCGCCAGCTCGACGTTGATCACCATGTCCAGCGCATCGATATCCAGACCGCGGGCCGCGACGTCGGTCGCGACCAGCACCGACAGGCTGCGGTTGGCGAACATGGCCAGCACCTGGTCGCGGTCGCGCTGCTCCAGATCGCCGTTCAGCGCCATGGCAGAGATACCCTTCTCGGTGAGAGCGTCGACCAGTTCCTGGCACTGCTGTTTGGTAAAGCAGAAGGCCACGCAGGTCTCGGGTCGGAAGCTGGCGAGGATGCGAATAACCGCCTGCATGCGCTCTTCCGGATCGATCTCGTAGAAGCGCTGCTCGATTTGGCTGTCGTCATGCAGGGCTTCGACCTTGACCTGCTGCGGATCGCGCATGAAGGCCGACGCCAGTTGCTTGATGCCGCTGGGGTAGGTCGCCGAGAACAGCAGGGTTTGCCGCTTGCTCGGGGTCTGCCCGATGATCTCGGCAATCGCATCGTAGAAACCCATATCGAGCATGCGGTCGGCTTCGTCGAGGATCAGCTTGTTGAGGCCGTCGAGTTTCAGCGTGCCCTTTTTCAGGTGTTCCTGAACGCGCCCAGGCGTGCCGACGATGATATGGGCGCCGTGCTCCAGCGAGCCGATCTGCGGGCCGATGGAGACGCCGCCGCAAAGCGTCAGGATCTTGATGTTGTCTGCCGAGCGCGCCAGCCGGCGCAGTTCCTTGGCGACCTGATCGGCCAGCTCGCGGGTGGGGCAAAGCACCAGCGCCTGACAGCCGAAATAGCGCGGATTGATTGGCTCCAGCAGGGCAATACCGAAGGCGGCGGTCTTGCCACTGCCGGTCTTCGCCTGCGCGATAAGGTCCATACCTTTAAGCATGACCGGCAGGCTTTGCGCCTGAATCGGTGTCATTTCGGCATAGCCGAGCGCGTCGAGGTTGGCCAGCGTTGCAGGGCTGAGGGGCAGGGTGGCGAAGGCTGAACTGGGCACGGTATTGGTCTGCTGGAAAAAGTGAGGCGCAGTCTAACAGGCGGCCCGCACCCACGCGTGCTGCCGATGGCCCGACACAACGGGCGGAACGGATCGCGGCGACAGCCGGTCCCACTGAAGTCGATATCAAGAGTCAGGAGGCCGTTTTGTCCCGTTTGTTGTTGTTACTGAGCGCTTTAACCCTTCCCGCCGTTGCCGCTGAGCCAACCCTGTTCGGCCGCTATGAGCAGATCAAGATCGAAGACTTGGGCAAGACCCTCAAGGCGAAGATGGACACCGGTGCCATGACAGCTTCACTGTCGGCGCGCGATATCGAACGCTTCGAACGAGACGGCGAAGACTGGGTGAGATTCCGCCTGGCAGTCGAAGGCGCCGACGACACGCTGTATGAGCATCGGCTGGCGCGTATCGCCGAAATCAAGACCCGCAAAGAAGAGGCGGTCGACCCGGACGACGACAGCGATGTGGAGCGTGGGCCGGATGTAGCCGAGCGGCCGGTTGTCGAGATGCGGTTATGCATCGGTGACCAGCTACGCGAAACCGAGGTCAACCTGACCGACCGTAGCCACTTCCGCTATCCGCTATTGATAGGTGCGACGGCAATTCGCGACCTGGAGGCGGCAATTGACCCTGCCCAGAAATATACGGCTGGGCGTCCCACCTGCTAGTTCGGCTCGCTTCCTGCGAGCCAGGCGGGCGCGGATGCTAATAGCCTCACGCGCCCGACGCACCCATTTGCCCCTATGGTTTGTCGCAGCCCCATTCGTACATGGCGATGCGCACTAACGATCATTGGCGTTGACAAGCCTGGCACGGCTTGTAATCAAAGCCTGATCTCGGTCTGTTATTCAAGTCGCGCATCTTTATTATCACTTGTCTTGGTTTGTGCCCTATGCGAAGGATAAATAGAAGTTGTCTTGCGCCTTTACTACTTCCGGCTCATGTGTCGGATTAATAAACACGTATTCGACGACTGAAACCCTTGGTTCAACGTTTGTTTCGTTTTCGTGACCGACGAGTCAGGTAAATATGATCGTTTTTGCGCGCGGCAAGCGGCTCGAAAGAGCGAGCTCCATTTCCCTGAGGGGCTGGCAGAATCGCTCAGCGTATGGCTTGAGGATCGCGTGGCCTCGCCACTACCAGGATGCTGGCATGTCCTGCAGGGACAGGAGGGGCCGGTCAGGTGACGGTGACGGTTGGGGTGTCGTTTTAGCGCGTGTTGCAGAGCCCTTCAGACTAAAGTCGGGGCTATCTTTTCACGACCCAACCTTGCTAGATTCACGATGTGGTTCCCTTCACCCGTAATAAAAAAATAAGGCGGAGAACGTCATGGCCGACGACGACGACAAAAAAAATGCTGATGCGTACTGGAAGGCGAATGTTCGCCTCATAACATGGAGCTTGGTAGTTTGGGCTCTTGTCTCATATGGTTTCGCCATTCTTCTGCGCCCTTTGCTGGCGGGTATCCCGGTCGGGGGAACTGACCTGGGATTCTGGTTCGCTCAACAGGGTTCCATCATTGCGTTCATTTTGATCATCTTCCACTACGCGTGGCGGCTGAACAAAATGGACAAGGAATTCGGGGTCGAGGAATAAGCCATGAGCCAATATTGGATTAACATGTTGTTCGTGGGCGCATCTTTTGCGCTCTATATCGGGATCGCGATCTGGGCCCGCGCCGGTTCGACTAAAGAATTCTATGTCGCCGGTGGTGGTGTTCACCCGGTCACCAACGGGATGGCGACTGCAGCTGACTGGATGTCTGCGGCATCCTTCATTTCCATGGCTGGCATCATCGCGGCCGGTGGGTATGGCACCTCGGTCTACCTGATGGGCTGGACCGGTGGCTACGTGCTGCTGGCGATGCTGCTGGCACCCTACCTGCGCAAGTTCGGCAAGTTTACGGTACCGGATTTCATCGGTGACCGGTTCTACAGCCGTACCGCGCGTCTGGTAGCTGTGGTCTGTCTGATCCTCATCTCCGTCACCTACGTGATCGGTCAGATGTCCGGTGCGGGCGTGGCCTTCTCCCGCTTCCTCGAAGTGAGCAATGACGTTGGCATCTGGCTGGCCGCTGCGATCGTGTTCGCCTACGCGGTGTTCGGTGGCATGAAGGGCATCACCTACACCCAGGTGGCGCAGTACGTGGTACTGATCATTGCCTACACCATTCCGGCCGTGTTCATCGCCTTCCAGTTGACTGGCAACCCGATCCCGATGTTCGGTCTGTTCGGCACCCACGTCGAGACGGGCATGCCGCTGCTTGATCGCTTGGACACCGTCGTCCGTGAGCTGGGCTTTGCCGAGTACACTGCTGACGTCGACAACAAGCTGAACATGTTCCTGTTCACCCTGTCGCTGATGATCGGTACTGCGGGTCTGCCGCACGTCATCATCCGCTTCTTCACCGTACCGAAAGTGGCTGATGCCCGCTGGTCCGCTGGCTGGACTCTGGTCTTCATCGCCATGCTGTACCTGACTGCTCCGGCTGTTGCGGCCATGGCTCGTCTGAACCTGGTGAACACCATCTATCCCGAAGGTACTGCTCAAGCCGAAGCAATTCTCTATGAAGAGCGTCCGGCCTGGATCCAGACCTGGGAAGAAACCGGTCTGATCACGTTTGAAGACAAGAACAACGATGGCCGTATCCAGATGTACAGCGACACGAACGCTGCGTTCGCCCCCATTGCGCAGGAGCGTGGCTGGAATGGCAACGAGCTGGTCGTCAACAACGACATCATCGTGCTGGCCAACCCGGAAATTGCCAATCTTCCTGGCTGGGTTATCGGCTTGATCGCAGCGGGCGGTATTGCGGCGGCGCTGTCGACAGCTGCGGGCCTGCTGTTGGCTATCTCCTCGGCCATCAGCCATGACCTGATCAAGACGATCATCAATCCCAAGATCAGCGAGAAGAGCGAAATGCTGGCAGCCCGCTTGTCCATGACGGGTGCGATTCTCGTAGCAACCTGGCTGGGGCTGAATCCGCCGGGCTTCGCGGCTCAGGTGGTAGCACTGGCGTTCGGTCTTGCGGCAGCGAGCCTGTTCCCGGCGCTGATGATGGGGATCTTCTCCAAGCGTGTGAACAGCAAGGGTGCAGTAGCTGGCATGCTGGTTGGGCTGATTAGCACCTCGGTGTACATCTTCATGTACCTGGGCTGGTTCTTCATTCCTGGCACGGCGAGCTTTGCCAATACGCCTGACAGTTGGATGTTCGGCATCTCGCCGCAGGCCTTCGGTGCCATCGGTGCGGTGCTGAACTTCGCAGTGGCCTACGCGGTTTCGATGTCCACTGAGGCGCCTCCGCAGGCCATTCAGGATCTGGTCGAAAGCGTTCGTACCCCGAAAGGTGCCGGCGTTGCGCTCGATCACTAACTGATAATGCAGCCGGACGTCAGACTCGCTCTGGCACAAGGTTGAGGTAGAAGTCGGGCTTCCATCTGGAAGCCCGATTTTTTTTAAGGAAGCTGTATATGATCTGGCATCTATTTGCCGCAATTGCCGCCGCGCTGGCAGGTGCGGGGATTGCGCTGCTGCTGCGCAATCTGACCCGTAATCGCCTGCCGAAATGGATCATTCCGGTATTCGCCGGCCTCGGAATGCTCGCCTATACCATCCATTACGAATACACCTGGTTCGAGACCAAGGAAGCGCGTTTGCCGGAAGGCTCCGTGATCGTGGCCAGTGAAGAGGGCGAGATGCTGTGGCGTCCCTGGACCATGATGTTCCCCATGCCGCTGGCCTATACGGTCCTCGATGGCGCGAATGCGCAGATCGAAGACATCAGCCAAGGGCGTATTGCCCGTTTCGTGCTGTACCGTTTTGAAAAGCACCACCTGATCTCCACTGTGAAAAGCGCCTCCTATCAGTTGCTCTGCAACGAGAAGGTGATGTTCAGGCTGAACGACGCAGGCGAAGCGAAAGCCGAAACCCTGACCGAGACGGACGTGAAGTCACCGCTTTACCAGAATATCTGTGGTTTCGACCGCTAGCAGATTGCTCTCGGACCAGTGAAAGGCACTGCCAGAGCCGGTGGCCGGAATTGGCAGTGAAGGTGCGCATAAATTCATCAGGCCGGATGAGAATTGAAAAAGTGATTAGGGGCAGTGGGAAAGTTTTACCAGCACCTTGCCGCTGTGCAGAAACAGTCGGCGCTCTTGCTGATCGAAGTGAACATCCGGTGCGCTGCGGCTATTCAGCTGAATGCGGCTATTGTCCGCCAGCGTAAGGCTGTTGCGCCGTTCGATCCGGAACCCTGAAAGCCCCATTACATGAACTGAGCCTGCTGCCGTTTGCGCCAGTTGGCCAATCGTTGGCTCATCGCCTCAAGGCTGTCCACGCCCTGTCGACGCGCCTTGCTGAACAGGATCAATGCCAGCTCGGCAGTCACCAGCGCATCGGCGCTGGCGTGATGGCGTTGCAGAACCTGCAAGCCGAAATGGCTACACCAGTCGTCTAGACCGTTTTGTCTCGGTCGGTTGTCGGGGCAGAGCATGGGTGCAAGTTCGGCGACGTCGATGAATGGATGGCGCAGCTTGTAGCCTAGCGTCTGTTTCAACGCGCGGGTGAGCATGCGCTGGTCGAAACCGGCGTGGAACGCCAGAAACGGGCTGTCGCCAACGAACTCCAGCAAATCCAGAAACGCATCGGCCGGGTCTTCGCCCGCTTCGAGTTCGCTTGGCGCAATCCCGTGGATCAGCACGCTTTCGCTGACCTTTTGCGCCGGGCGCAACAGCGTCGACTCGTACTGGTCTCCCAGTTGGATGCCGCCTCGTTCGATAACCACCGCGCCGATCGAAAGGACGATATCGCGACGCATGTCGAGACCGCTGGTTTCAAGATCAAGCACCACCATGCGCTGTACGTCGAGCGGACAAAGATCCAGCGCGGCAGGCGGCACGAGCCGATCACGCCGTTGCAGTTGTTCGAGTCCGAGGATAGGGCCGCGACGTTTGAACCAGGGCATATTCATAACTGATAGCGGACCGCCAGACTGCTCTGCAGACGCTGGGCCTGGCGAAAGGATTCGCGCAGGATACGCCGATTCAGGTGATTGAGGCTGTCGGGGTCGAGTCGGTTGGAATATGGCTGCCCCTCGCGTGCCTGCTGCTGGTGCTGCTGCATGCGGGTCTGCTGGATGAAATGGTAGGCCTCTTCATAGGCCGCACCATCCTTTTCGTCGATGACATCCTTTTCGATCAGTTGGCGCAGTCGATCCAAGGTATTGCACGCTGCGATGCCGTGGCCCAGCGCGAGCAGCCGCGCCCCGTCTACGAAGGGTGTCAGGCCCTGCACTTTGAGATCCAGGGTCGCCTTGCCGTCGCCTTTGCGGGTCACCACGAAATCGCGAAAACGGCCTACAGGCGGGCGATGACGTAGGGCATTTTCCGCCATCATGCGCTGGAACAAGCGACTGTCGCCGACCTCCTCAAGCATGTTGCTGCGCAGCTGCTCGCACCCCTCGCTGGGACCCCAGATCGCGCGCAGGTCGAAATAAATGGTGCTGCTGAGCAGGTTTTCCGGTGTCGATTCCCGAATGAAGGCGCTGAAGCGCCGCCGCCATTCGAGTCGTGAAAGGCACAGTTGCGGGTTGCTGGCCATGATGTTGCCCTTGCACAGGGTGAAGCCACAGGTGTCCAGATCGTGGTTGATGCGCTCTGCAAGCGGCAGCAGGCGGCCCCGGATAGAGGCGGCTTCGACTGCGTCAGCGGCCTCGAAGAGCATGCCGTTGTCCTGATCGGTATGCAGGGTCTGCTCGCGGCGCCCTTCACTGCCGAAGCACAGCCAGGTGAAGGGGATGCCGGGATCGCCGAGCACTTCGATGGTCAGTTCGATCACGCGACGCACCGTATGGTCGTTGAGCAGCGTGATGATGTGTGTGATCTGCGTAGAAGAGGCGCCGTGCGCCAGCATGTTGTCGACCAGATGAAAGATCCGGCTGCGGATGATCACCAGCGTCTCGACGCTGTCGGCGTGCGAAATCGCCTGCGCCAGATGAACCAGGTCGACGCGCTGCAGCGAGAACAGATCGCGCTCGGAAATCACCCCGCTCAGCAGGCCTTTATCGACAACGCAGACGTGCGCGATATGTCGCTCGGCCATGGCGATTGCGGCATCGAAGGCCGTTGCATCCGGCGGGAGATGGAATGGATCCTGAGTCATGAACTCGGCAATCGGGGCCGACAGGTCGGTCGTGCCGGTGCCGATCACGCGGCGCAGATCGCGCAAGGTGAAGATGCCTTGCGGGTGAAATTCGAGGTCGGTGATTACCACGCTGCCAATATTGTTCTCATGCATCAGGGCCACCGCATCGGCCAGTGGCATTGATGGCAGGCAAGAGACCGGATGGTGCAAAGCGAGCTCGCCGATGCGCGTCTCCAACGAGTATTGCTCGCCCAGGCTCTTCACCGCGCGCATCTGCGCCTGCTGATTGACCAGGTCGAGCAGGCTGCTGACGCCGCGCATGGCGAAGTCACGAAATGCCGCGGATGTGGAGACCAGTTTGACGAAGGCCGGTTTGTTCAGCAGGTAGCAGAAGGTGTCTTCCGCGGCGAAGTGCCCGGTTCGAGTGGCACGCTCGCCCATCAACGCGGCCATCGGAAAGCATTCGCCGACGATCACCTCGAAGGTGGTGTCGGTGCCGCGCTTGCTGGTATGCGGGCGCTGACCATGAACCCGGCCCTGCTTGATGATGTAGAAGTATTCGACAACGCCGTCCTCAGGCGAAATGATGCAATCGCCTTCGCTGTAAAAGCGTAGCTGGCAGTTCTCGACCAGATAAGCCAGATGGCCCGGCTCCATCTGGTTGAACGGCGGGTACTTGCGCAGAAACTCCATGGTTCCATGGATATTCTGCAGCACGGCGGTTTTGCCTGCCTCGGCGAAAGCATCGGCTTTGCTCATGGTTCGGTTCCATTTTTGCGCCCAATGGTGGGCTGTGGGTCCGGTGCGGCACATTCGACGTAAGTCTAGTCGCCGGCAGGGCGAATTGGGCTGACGCGGGTCAGCTGAGCGGGCAGGGTTGTAGCAGGATTTTGCGCGCATTAAAAAACCGCCCGTAGGGCGGTTTTTTCGCAGCGGCAGTGCGGGTTACAGACCGTTCTTGGCCTTGAACTCGCGGCGGCGGCGGTGCAGCACCGGCTCGGTGTAGCCGTTGGGCTGCTTGGTGCCTTCGAGGACCAGCTCCAGGGCAGCCTGGAAGGCCACGCTGTTGTCGAAGTCCGGCGCCATCGGGCGGTACAGCGGGTCGCCCTGGTTCTGGCGATCGACCACCGGCGCCATGCGCTTGAGGCTTTCGACCACCTGATCCTTGGTGACCACGCCGTGGCGCATCCAGTTGGCCACGTGCTGGCTGGAGATACGCAGGGTGGCGCGGTCTTCCATCAGTGCGATGTCGTTGATGTCCGGCACCTTGGAGCAACCGACGCCCTGTTCGACCCAGCGAACCATGTAGCCGAGGATGCCCTGCGAGTTGTTGTCCAGCTCGTTGCGCTTCTCTTCCTCGCTCCAGTTGGTGTCTTGCGCCAACGGGATGGTGAGGATGTCGTCGATGGACGCCTTCTCGCGCTTGGCCAGTTCGACCTGACGCGCCTGCACGTCGATCTTGTGGTAGTGCATGGCGTGCAGGGTTGCAGCAGTCGGCGACGGTACCCAGGCAGTGTTGGCGCCGGCCATGGGGTGGCCGACCTTCTGCTCGAGCATCGCAGCCATCAGGTCAGGCATGGCCCACATGCCCTTGCCGATCTGCGCCTTGCCCTGCAGGCCGCAGGCCAGACCCACGTCGACGTTGTTGTTCTCGTAGGCGCTGATCCACTTCTCGGCTTTCATGGCCGCCTTGCGCACCATCGGGCCGGCTTCCATGGAGGTGTGGATCTCGTCGCCGGTGCGGTCGAGGAAGCCGGTGTTGATGAACACCACGCGCTCGCGCGCTTCCTTGATGCAGGCCTTGAGGTTGATCGTGGTACGACGCTCCTCGTCCATGATGCCGACCTTGAGGGTGTTACGCGGCAGGCCGAGAACGTCCTCGACGCGGCCGAACAGTTCGGTGGCGAAGGCCACTTCTTCCGGGCCGTGCATCTTCGGCTTGACGATGTACATTGAGCCGGTGCGGGTGTTCTTGCGGGTAGTGTTGCCGTTGAGGTTGTGCACCGCGATCAGGCTGGTGAACAGGCCGTCCATGATGCCTTCCGGCACCTCGTTGCCTTCCTTGTCGAGGATGGCATCGTTGGTCATCAGGTGACCGACGTTACGGATGAACAGCAGCGAGCGGCCATGCAGGGTCAGCTCGCCACTGCCGTCGGCCTTGGTGTAGACGCGGTCCGGGTTCATCGCGCGGGTGATGCGCTTGCCGCCCTTTTCCAGCTCCTCGACCAGGTCGCCCTTCATCAGGCCGAGCCAGTTGCGGTAGACGATGGTCTTGTCGTCGGCGTCGACGGCGGCGATGGAGTCTTCGCAGTCCATGATGGTGGTCAGCGCCGATTCCATCAGGATGTCCTTCACCCCGGCCGCGTCGGTCTGACCGATCGGGCTGGCCGGATCGATCTGGATCTCGAAGTGAATGCCGTTGTTCTTCAGCAGCACGGCGATCGGTGCGCTGGCTTCGCCCTGGAAGCCTTGCAGCTGGGCCGGGTTCTTCAGGCCGGTGGTGCTGCCGTCCTTGAGCGAAACGACCAGCTTGCCGCCTTCGATGCGGTAGCCGGTGGAATCGACGTGGGAACCGGTTTCCAGCGGTGCGGCTTCATTGAGGAAGTTACGCGCGTAGGCGATGACCTTGTTGCCGCGGATCTCGTTGTAGCCCGGGCCCTTGGTGGCGCCGTCTTCTTCGGAGATCGCGTCGGTGCCGTAGAGCGCGTCGTACAGCGAGCCCCAGCGCGCGTTGGCGGCGTTCAGCGCAAAGCGCGCGTTCATGATCGGCACCACCAGCTGCGGGCCGGCCATGCGGGCGATTTCTTCGTCGACGTTTTCGGTGGTGGCCTGGAAGTCTTCGGCTTCCGGCAGCAGGTAGCCGATTTCCTGCAGGAAGGCCTTGTAGGCTACGGCATCGTGGGCCTGGCCGGCGCGGGCCTGGTGCCAGGCGTCGATCTGCGCCTGCAGCTCGTCACGCTTGGCCAGCAGCACGCGGTTCTTCGGCGCCAGGTCGTGGATCACGCTGTCGGCGCCAGCCCAGAAGGCGGCGGCATCGACGCCGGTACCGGGAATCGCTTCGTTGTTCACGAAGTCGTACAGGACTTTGGCGACCTGCAGGCCACCGACTTGAACGCGCTCAGTCATTACTCGCCTCACTTGGTTCTTCTTCAAATCCGTCGCAAATCCGTCGGACAGGTTCTTCTTGTAGTCCGGGTCGCCGGATACTACATGAAGCCGTTCGGAAAATCAGTCCGCCACATGGCGCAAGCTCAAGGCCCGTGATTGTCTCTTCATCGGGCCGCTGGGACGCCGTGGAATGGACACTTTGGCGCGGCATCGACGGTGTTTGTTCTATACCTATGGAGTCGCACGCCATGGGCGCGGTCCATTACTCTCAGCAGTCGCACGGCCAACGCCGCTTGCCGTATTTCTCTATTGAAGGAGCCACAGATGGATCATCTCGTTCTCACCGTCATTGCCGAAGACCAGCCGGGGCTGGTCGAATGCCTGGCCAAGTGCATCGCCGATCACGGCGGCAACTGGCTGGAGAGCCGCATGTCGCGCATGGCCGGACAGTTCGCCGGAATTCTGCGGGTCGCGGTGCCGGCTCAGGCTCACGCCGATCTCAGCGAGGCCCTGCAGCAGCTTGAGCAACAGGGTATCCGGGTCCTCGTTGCGCACAGCGGCGCGGAGCCAGAACGGCGTTGGCAGATGATTCAGCTGCAGCTGGTGGGCAACGACCGCGCGGGCATCGTCCGTGATATCACCCAGTTGCTTGCCCGCCACGGCGTCAATCTGGAAAGCCTGGACACCGACGTTCTGCCGGCGCCGATGACCAACGAGTTGCTGTTCCGGGCTGATGCGCGGTTGGCCGTGCCCAGTGAACTGTCCCTGGACGAGCTGCAGGAGCACCTGGAAACCCTGGCCGACGATCTGATGGTGGAGTTGAAACTGCAGCCTGCCGATTGACTTGCCGTTAGCACATGGCGTCTTTACGCATCACGTGCCAGGCGTCGTAGCTGTACACGGCGAGTCCCGCCCATATGCAGACAAAGGCCAGCTGGCGATCGGCCGGGAAGGGCTCATCGAACACCCATACCGCGAGCAGCAGCAGCAACGTGGGCGTGATGTACTGCAGGAAGCCCAGGGTCGAGTAGGGCAGATGCCTGGCCGCTGAGTTGAAGCACAGCAGCGGCAGCAGCGTGACCGGCCCGGCAGCCACCAGCCACAGCGCCTGCGGCTCGGTCCAGAACGACCATTCAGTGCTTGGGCCAGTGCCGAAGAAAAACAGCCAGCCCAGCGCGATCGGCAACAGCAGCCAGGTTTCCACCACCAGGCCCGGCAAGGCGGCGACCGGCGCCTGCTTGCGCAACAGGCCATAGCTGCCAAAGCTCAGCGCCAGCGCAATCGACACCCAGGGAAAGTCGCCGAGGGTGATCAACTGCAGCAGCACGCCGACAGCCGCCATCGCCACGGCCAACCATTGCAGCGGGCGCAGGCGCTCGCGCAACACGATCAGCCCCAGCAGCACATTGACCAGCGGATTGATGTAGTAACCCAGGCTCGCCTCGAGCATGTGGTCGTGGTTCACCGCCCAGACGTAGAGCAGCCAGTTGCTGGCGATCAGCACGCTGGAAATCATCAGCACACCGATCCGCCGCGGATGGGCAAGCAACTCCTGCCACCAGCCTGCGTGGCGCCAGAGGCTCAGCACCAGCGTGCCGAACAGCGCTGACCAGATGGCCCGCTGAGTGACGATTTCCAGCGCCGCGTACTGCTCGATGGACTTGAAGTAGAGCGGGAACAGGCCCCAGATGGAAAAGGTCATCAGACCCAGTAGGTAACCCTTGCGCAGATCGGCGATGGCCATGGCTGTCCTGAAAGCGGGGCGGAGGAGAGCCGGCCATTTTGCGCTCTGGTGCAGGTATTTGTCTGCTGCGCAGAGCCGCCGGCGCGTTCCGGAAGCATTCGCAAACACCCGAGGTTGAACGCGCCCGCCTGCAGCACGTCTGAAAATGGACGACTCGGGGTCGCCGCTGCGACTCGACAGCCATACGAGGTGTTCGATGAAACTGCAGAACAAGGTCGCCCTGGTTACCGGCAGCACCCAGGGCATCGGCCGCGGCATCGCCATGCGCCTGGCCAAGGAAGGCGCCGACGTGGTTATCAACGGGCGACATGACGACGGCCAGGCGCGTGAAACACTCGAGCAGGTGCGGGCCCAAGGGCATCGGGTCTGCTTTATCGCCGCGGATGTTGCAGAGCCCGCCAATTGCCATCGGCTGGTCGAGCAGACCGTCGAGCAGATGGGCCGCCTGGACATTCTGGTCAATAACGCCGGGGTGCAGAAACACGACGCCTTTCTCGATGTGAGCGAGGCGGACTACAATCAGGTGCTGAACGTCAATCTGCGCGGTCCGTTCTTCCTGTCGCAGGCCTTTGCCCGCCACCTGCGCGAAACCGGACGAGGCGGACGGATCATCAACAACAGCTCGGTTCACGAGGAGCTGCCGTTCCCCAATTTCAGTGCCTACTGCTCCAGCAAGGGCGGTCTGAAAATGCTGACGCGCAACCTGGCGATCGAACTGGCACCGCTGGGGATCACCGTCAACAACGTCGCGCCCGGCGCGATCGAGACGCCAATCAATCAGGCGCTGATGAATGAACCGGGAAAACTCGCCGGGCTGCTTGAGAACATCCCGGCCAAGCGTTTGGGGCAGCCGCACGATGTGGCGGGTGCAGTGGCCTTTCTCGCCTCGGACGACGCCGACTACGTCACCGGCACTACACTGGTGATAGATGGTGGACTGCTATGGAATTACAGCGAGCAATGACCGATACCCCTTCGAGCGACTTCGATTACGACACTCGTGCGGTCTCGGCCGCAGATACCCTGACCCCCGCGGACCGTTACCAGGAACTGTTCGTGGCGGTGCAGATGCAACGGGTGTTTGCTGACAGCAAGACCTTCGTCGACTGCGCCCCGCGACAGCATCCGGAGCGCATTCTCGAAGCCTATCGGGCGCAGAATAGCGAGCCCGGCTTCGATCTGCGTGGATTTGTGCTGGAGCACTTCGAGGTCTACCAGCGACAGCCAACCGAGTTCGTCGCCAACCCCGACGATACCCTGGCTGAGCATATCGATCGGCTCTGGCCAGTGCTGACCCGCCACCCGCGGCAACACCCGGAATTCTCCTCGCTGCTGCAGCTGCCCCACGACTACGTGGTGCCGGGCGGTCGTTTTACCGAGCTGTACTACTGGGATTCCTACTTCACCATGCTCGGCCTCGACGAGAGCGGCCGCTGCGATCTGTTGCGCTCGATGGCGGATAACTTCGCCTACCTGATCGACACCTATGGCCATGTGCCCAATGGCAACCGCACCTATTACCTGGGGCGCTCGCAGCCGCCGGTTTTCGCGTTGATGACCGATCTGTTCGAGGAGTCCGGCATGCATCGCGCCAGCGATTACCTGCCGCAGTTGCGCAAGGAGCACGCGTTCTGGACCGATGGGGACGATCAGTTGCGGCCCGGAGAAGCCCATCGTCGCTGCGTCTGTCTGGCCGATGGCAGCGTACTCAATCGTTATTGGGATGAGCGGGATACGCCGCGCGAGGAGGCTTATCTGGAGGACGTCGAGACGGCGCGTTCATCCAGCCGGCCCGCGCATGAGGTCTATCGCGACCTGCGCGCCGGTGCCGAGTCCGGCTGGGATTTCAGTTCCCGATGGCTGGGTGACCCTCAGCGGCTGTCGAGCATTCGCACCACCCGGATCATTCCGGTGGACCTGAACAGCTTTCTCTACAACCTTGAGCGACAGATCGCTCGCCTCAGCCACGCCAAGGGTCAGCATGGCTGTGCCGAGGCGTTCCGTCAGCGTGCCGAAAAGCGTCTGGCTGCGATCGATCATTACTTGTGGAGCGAGCAGCACGGTGCCTATTTCGACTACGACTGGTGCCTGGCACAGCCGCGGGAGAACCTGACCGCCGCGACTCTGACGCCGCTGTTCGTCAAGCTTGCCAGTGCCGAGCAGGCGGCGCGGGTGGCTGAGGTGGTGCGTGAACGGCTGCTGGCCCCCGGCGGACTTTCCACCACGGAAATCAGTGGCAGCGGTGAGCAGTGGGACCGCCCGAACGGCTGGGCGCCGCTGCAATGGATGGGCATCCGCGGGCTGCAACACTACGGTCACGATGCACTGGCACTGCAGATCGAAGCGCGCTGGCTGAAGATCGTCTCACTGCTGTTTGAAAGCGAGAGCAAGCTGGTGGAGAAGTATGTGCTGCGGCCGTGCACCGAGCACGCCGGCGGTGGCGAGTATCCATTGCAGGATGGCTTCGGCTGGACCAATGGCGTGACCCGCAAACTGATGCAGACAGACCCGTCTCATGAAGCCCACCGTTGCCGAGCCGGCCGCTGCCGGGTGGAATGAACGTCCAATCGGCCAGCGGGGTTGTTTACCCCCGGCCAGGCTGCATATGCCGGCCGTACAACCGCCCCGGAAGTAGCGCACCGTCGGGGGGTTACGGTATCTGCCGACTATCCTGTGGAGCTCAGGGCGCGCGGCGGTACGGACTGCCCATCGCACCCGTCAGGTCCAACGTGCCTTTCTCCACGAATCGTTGAGTGCCGAACGTCCTCCCGCCCGCCAGTTTCCCGCGCAGCACATAGGGCACTTCATCCATGCCGATATGCTCAGCCAGGCCCAGCGCTTGCCGTGCGGCAGAGAATGCCGAGATGGTCATCGGCACGCTCAATACGGTTTCGCCGAAGCGTGGGATGGTGCCGCTTGCGTCGCTGACGCCGCTGGCCAGGTTGCGCCCGTTGATTTCCAGCTCCAGCGCTACGCCGTCGTAATCCAGCGGCCGGTCGTTGGGATTCTGCACCCGCAGTTTCACCGCCATGCGCAGCTCCAGTCCTTCGCCGGGCAGCGGTTGAATGCCGGCCACCTGTACGTTGAGCGGGTCGTGGTCGAAGAAAGTCGCGCAGGCAGCGAGGGTCAGCATCAACAGGCAGGCCGCCAGCAGGCGAACAACGGGTACGGCTGAGCGCAGCGGCATATAAGGTCTCTATTCATTTTTCTTGGTGAGGTTGCCCAGGCCTTGGAGCAGCTCCATGGGCAGCGGGAAGACGATGGTCGAATTCTTGTCGCCAGCGATGTTGCTCAGCGTCTGCATGTAGCGCAGTTGCATGGCGCCGGGTTGACGCCCGAGCATTTCTGCGGCCTGCATGAGTTTTTCCGAGGCCTGCAGTTCACCTTCTGCATGAATGACCTTGGCACGCCGCTCGCGTTCCGCCTCGGCCTGCCGGGCAATGGCGCGGATCATCGATTCGTCGAGGTCCACATGCTTGATTTCGACGTTGGCGACCTTGATGCCCCAGGCGTCGGTCTGCGCGTCGAGCACCTGCTGAATGTCGTTGTTGAGCTGTTCGCGTTCGGCCAGCATGTCGTCCAGATCGTGCTTGCCGAGCACCGCCCGCAGCGTCGTCTGCGCCAGCTGGCTGGTGGCCGAGTGGTAATCCTCGACCTGGATGATCGCCTTTTCAGCATCCAGCACCCGGTAGTAGATCACCGCGTTGACCTTCACCGAGACGTTGTCGCGGGAGATTACGTCCTGGGTCGGAACGTCCAGCACCAAGGTGCGCAGGTCGACCCGCACCATCTGCTGGATGCCGGGAATGATCAGGATCAGCCCCGGCCCCTTGACCTTCCAGAAGCGGCCCAGCTGAAACACCACGCCGCGCTCGTACTCGCGCAAGATGCGGAACGTCGAGGCCGCCAGTGCAATCAGCAGCACCGCGACGGCGACAAAACTCATTTCAAGACCCATGTTTCACCTCTTCTCGGTTGACGGCTCGTCGGCCGCAGTCACATCCAGTTGCAAACCATGCCGCGCCACCACGCGGACCTGCTGGCCCACCTGCAGTGGCCCGGCCCCGTGCACCTGCCAATGCTCACCGTGCAGCTGCACCCAGCCGGTGTCCGGCTCACCCGCCTTGATGCCGGTAATCGGGGCCAGTGTGCCGATCAGTTCGGCATCGCCGCTGACCGTCGGTCGCCGCCGGGCTTTCAGCGCCATGCTGACGATGGCAAAGACCAGCAGCGCGCTGATGACGGCAAGCGTGCCGATCAGCGCCAGCGGGATGCCGAAGCCCGGCACTTCGGTGTCGATCAGAATCACCGCGCCGGTGACGAAGGCGGCCACGCCGCCGAGGCCGAGCACGCCGAAGCTGGGAACGAAGGCCTCGGCGATCATGAACGCCAGGCCCAGCAGGATCAGCGCGACGCCCGCATAGTTGATCGGCAGCAACTGCAGCGAAAACATCGCCAGCAGCAGGCAGATCCCGCCGATGACGCCGCCACCACCGGTGCCCGGGTTGGAAAATTCGAAGACCAGTCCATAGATGCCGATCATCATCAGGATCAGCGCGACGCTGGGGTTGGTGATCACCGCCAGCAGGCGCACCCGCCAGTCCGGGTCATGGCGCTCGAGCGCGGCGTCGGCAGTCTGCAGCGTGCGCGGGCCAGCGCGGGTCTCGACGGCCTTGCCATTCAGCTGGGTCAGCAGGTCATCGAGATCGCTGGCCAGGTAGTCGACCACGTTCTGCTCCAGCGCCTCGGCTGCCGAGAGGCTGACGGCCTCTCGTACCGCCCGCTCGGCCCATTCGGCATTGCGCTCGCGCAGTTGCGCCAGGCCGCGAATGTATGCTGCTGCGTCGTTGACCTGTTTGCGGCTCATGGCGTCGCCGCTGTTGTCATTTTCCTTTTCGGCATCCGGTGAAGGCGCCGGTGGGCCCCCGCCGCCTCCGATCTGCACCGGAGTCGCGGCGCCGAGGTTGGTGCCGGGGGTCATGGCGGCGATGTGGCTGGCGTAGAGCAGGTAGGTGCCGGCGCTGGCCGCCCGCGAGCCGCTGGGCGTGACATAGGTGGCTATCGGCACCGGGCTGGCGAGGATCTCCTTGATCATGGCGCGCATCGAGCTATCCAGCCCGCCGGGCGTGTCCAGCTCCAGTATCAGCAGCTGCGCATCAGCTTCCTGCGCCCTTTGGATGCCGCGGATGACGTAGTCGGCGCTGGCCGGGCCGATAACCCCGTCTACTCGCAGCACCATGACCGGGTCGGCCGCATGTGCAGCACTGGCGAAGGCCAGCAACACGCCGAGCAGCCAGGCGAGTCGATGAGTGAAGCAACGGTGCATCAGCTGTGACTCCCAGGTCGACGGCAAGCCGGTGATTGATCGAGGCAGTCCTCAGAGGATAGTCCAGCCGGCCGTATGTTCCTCTCCATCGTGCCGGGCCTTGATTCATATCATCGGTCAATGGCGCCGACACCTGAACTCTGCGCGGTAGGCGAGCCTCACACATACGAGGCTGAACAAGGGGCTCGACGGCGCAGCGTTCCGTTGCGTGATGCTCCGCTCCTGAGGAGATTCCCATGCGCGTTCATCATCTCAATTGCGGCTGTATGTGCCCGGTCGGCGGCAAGCTGTTAGACGGCTTCAGCAGCGGGCTCACCGCCAGCCTGGTGTGCCACTGTCTGTTGATCGAGACCGATGGGCATGGGCTGGTGCTGGTCGATACCGGCTTTGGCAGCTGCGATGTGCTGGAGCCCCGCAAGCGACTCAGTTCGGTCTTCATTGCCTTCAACAACATCAAGTTCGAGCGCCGTTTCACGGCGCTGGAGCAGGTTCGGCAGTTGGGCTTCAGTCCGGATGACGTGCAGCACATCGTGCTCACGCATCTGGATTTCGACCACGCCGGTGGGCTCGCGGACTTTTCCAATGCCCAGGTGCACGTGCTTCAGCGCGAGATGGACGCGGCGCGCTCGACCCACAGCTTCCTCGGCCATCGCCGTTATCGCCACCAGCAATGGGACGAGGTGCGCCACTGGCAGTTCTACGAGCCGGGCGGGGACACCTGGTTCGGGTTTCAGGCGGTACGGGAACTACGTGGCCTGCCGCCGGAGATCCTGCTGATCCCGCTCACCGGGCACACCCATGGCCACGCCGGTGTCGCCCTGGATAGCGGCCACGGTTGGCTGCTGCACGCCGGTGACGCCTATTTCTACCGCGATGAAGTCGGTCAGACCGAACGTCATTGCACACCGGGGCTGCGCTTCTATCAGCGCATGATGGAGGCCGATCGCACGGCACGCCTGGCAAACCAGCATCGGCTCTGGACCCTGTCGCTGGAGCACAAGGACGAGGTGACGCTGTTCTGCAGTCACGATGCCAAGGAGCTTGAGCGCATGCGGGCGAGGTCGGTTTGATGGGGCAGCCAGAGGATGATCGCGTGGGCGGCGCGGTGCGCACCATGATGGGCTACGTGAGGTGGGTCGGTTTCGTAGCCTGTTCGCTGGCGGCGTTGGGCTACGCAGTGATCGGCAACTTCAGCATGACCGGGCTGATGCTGGCGCTGGCCGTGCTGTCGTGGACCAACATCCGGCGCCAGCGCAACAGGCCTGAACCGCCAAGGCCCCGGTAGCGGCACTGGCTCGGGAATCGGCTGTCATGCTCGGCCTTTCGCCTATGGCGACGGGCCTGATCGATCTGCGACAGTCCGCTGGCTGAAGCGATACTGCTTGACGGTGCGCGCGGCTCACAAGGCAGGCGGCATCTGCGCATTCAACTGACCCGATTCCACGGCCAGCCGCGTGCTCTCTCTCCCGCACCCGTCGGGTGCCC
Source organism: Stutzerimonas stutzeri (assembly GCF_024448935.1). Classification (GTDB taxonomy): domain Bacteria; phylum Pseudomonadota; class Gammaproteobacteria; order Pseudomonadales; family Pseudomonadaceae; genus Stutzerimonas; species Stutzerimonas stutzeri_AO. The sequence continues at coordinate 817 of NZ_JAMOIE010000002.1, read as the reverse complement.
CTGGCGACTCAACCGGTCGCTCCCGGATGCTTGAAATCGCTGCCGTCTCGGTTGTGATTGTTTCATCGAACGCCCGGATCAGGTGGCCCTGCCGGCACCCTGATTCCCGCCGGAAAGGAACCCCTCCCCGGCGATCCGGTCGATTCACAGTAAGCCAATTTGGCCAAAACCAGACTGAGGGTGAACCACAATGGACCTGATCCGCATCATCATCGCGATATTGCTGCCGCCGCTAGGAGTGTTCCTGCAAGTGGGCCTGGGTGGTGCCTTCTGGCTGAATATCCTGCTGACGCTGTTGGGCTACATTCCCGGCATCATTCACGCAGTCTGGATCATCGCCCGTCGCTGAGGGTTGCTCAGCGAGCAACAGGGCCCGGCCATTCGGTCGGGCTTTTTTGTGCTTGCAAGCGAGGCGGTGTACAGTCCGCGGTCGACTGCGCGCGTTGTGGCATCTCGCGCGAATCACCAAGAACTTGTCGGGATCGGAGGCGTTCGCTGGCGGCGACGCAGCCGCCCGCATGGCCGTGGGTCACTGTTGCTTGCACAGGACCCGGGAAGGAACCAGATGGGCGACTCTTTCATCGATCAGAACCACTTCAAGCGAATCCTCAACCGCAACGTGGCGGTGCCCCTCGGTTTCGGTTTCCTCAGCGCGTTTTTCTTCAGCGCCATTGTTTACTTCCTGCTCAACGTCAGTCACTGGGTCGAGCGCTCCGTGGTGGGGGTTGCTTACGCGCACGACATGCTGAAGGTGATGGGTGACCTGGAAGCCTCGATGCGTGGCTACCTGATTGCCGGGGACGATGCTTTTCTCGGG
>NZ_JAMOIE010000001.1 GCF_024448935.1 Stutzerimonas stutzeri | reverse complement strand
TCGAGAGCAGTTCGCGCGCGGCGTCCTCGTCCAGGGCCGCGAGCTTCTGCTTCAGCCCGTCGACGCGCGCGCGCTGGGCGCGCAACTCGGATTCGTGCAGCTGCGGTGCGTTGAGAATCGAACCGGCGAGTTGCTCGCCCACCACCGGCGCCAGCTCACGCAGGCGGGTGCGCGCCAGTTCGAGGTGCTGGTCGGCGGCCAGACGGAATCCCAACCCGAACTCGGCGTTATCCTCGAACAGGGAATTCGACCAGGCCGGCCCGCGGCCGTCGGCGTCGCGCGTCCAGGGCGTGACCGGCAGGTTGCCGCCGTAGATGGACGAACAGCCGGTGGCGTTGGCGATCTGCAGCCGGTCGCCGAACAACTGCGACAGCAGCTTGAGGTAGGGGGTCTCGCCGCAACCCGCGCAGGCACCGGAAAACTCGAACAGCGGCTGCAGGAACTGCACGCCGCGCACATTGGCGAAATCGACGCGCGCGCGGTCGTTGACCGGCAACGTCTCGAAGAACGCAATATCGCTGCGCGCCTGGTCGAGAAGCGGCGCTTTCGGCCCGAGGTTGATGGCCTTGACGCCGGGATCGCGCGGACTGTGCGCCGGGCAGACCTCGACGCAGATGCCGCAGCCGGTGCAGTCCTCCACATAGACCTGCAGCGAGAAGCGCGCATCCGGATAACCGCGGGCATTGACCGGCGCCGATGCGAACCCCGCAGGCGCGCCGTCCAGAGCGTCGGCGCCGCAATACCTGGTGCGGATCACACTGTGCGGGCAGGCAAAGCCGCACTGGCCGCACTGCACGCACAGGTCCGCGTCCCAGACCGCCACGCTGTCGGAAATGTTGCGCTTCTCGAACGCCGCGGTGCCCGGTGGGAAAGTGCCGTCGGCGGGCAACTGGCCGACGCGCAGTTCGTCGCCGCGGCCGAGCATCATCGGCACCGTCACCTCGTGCACGAAGCGCGGCGCCTGCGCCGGCACGACCGGCGGACGGTCGAAGGCGCTGCTGGCCGCGGCCGGCACTGCGACCTCGAAGAGCTGCGCCAGCGTCCGGTCGACGGCCGCGAAATTGTGGCGCACCACGTCCGCCCCCTTGGCTGCGTAGCTGTGCTCGATCGACTGCTTGATGCGCTGGATCGCTTGGTCGCGCGGCAGCACCCCGGAGATCGCGAAAAAGCAGGTCTGCAGCACCGTGTTGATGCGCCCGCCCAGGCCGGCCTCGCGCGCGACGCGGCTGGCGTCGATCACGAAGAAGCGCAACTGCTTGTCGAGGATCTGCTGCTGCAGCGCGCGCGGCAGCCGGTCCCACACAGCGTCCGCTCCGTGTGGCGTGTTGAGCAGGAACACGCCGCCGTCGGCAGCCAGCCGCAGCACGTCGATGCGATCCAGGAAGGCCGCCTGGTGGCAGGCGATGAACTGGGCCGATTCGATCAGGTACGGCGCGTGGATCGGCTGGCTGCCGAAGCGCAGGTGCGAAATAGTCTGCGCACCGGACTTGTGCGAGTCGTAGACGAAATATCCCTGGGCATACCGTCCCGGCTCCTCGGCGAGGATCTTCACGCTGTTCTTGTTGGCGCCGACGGTGCCGTCGGCGCCCAGGCCGTAGAACAGCGCGCGCACCGTGTCGTCGCGCTCGAGCGAGAATGCGGCGTCCACCGCGAGGCTGGTGTGCGCGACGTCGTCCTCGATGCCAACCGTGAAACCGTTTCGGGGCGATGACTTCTGCAGTTCATCGAACACCGCCTTGGCCTGGGCTGGATTGAAGTTCTTCGAACCCAAGCCGTAGCGCCCGCCGATCATGCGCGGCAGGGACGCCCGCGTGCCGTCGGCGACCGCCTGCGCCAGGGTCGTGACCACGTCGAGGTAGAGCGGTTCGCCCGGGGCGCCAGGTTCCTTGGTTCGATCCAGCACCGCAAGCGCGCGGCAGGCTGTCGGCAGCGCGGCGAGAAACGCCGCGGTCGAGAACGGGCGGTACAGCCGCACCTGCAGGACCCCGACGCGCTCGCCGTCCCGATTCAGCCTGGCAGCGGTCGCGCGCACCGTCTCCACCGCCGAGCCCATCACTACGATGACGCGCTCGGCGTCGGGCGCGCCGTCATACTCGAACAGCCGATAGCTGCGGCCGGTCAGCGCGGCGAAGCGGTCCATGCAGGCCTGCACGATGGCCGGCACCCGCGCGTAGTAGGGATTGCAGGCCTCGCGTGCCTGGAAGAAGGTGTCGGGGTTGTGCGCGGTGCCGCGGACCACCGGGCGTTCCGGGCTCAGCGCGCGGGCGCGGTGGGCGCGCACCAGGTCGTCGTCGATCATCGCCCGGATCTGGGCGTCGCCGAGCAGGGTCAGCGTGTTGACCTCGTGCGAGGTGCGGAAGCCGTCGAAGAAATGCAGGAACGGCACTCGCGCCTCCAGCGTCGCCGCCTGCGCGATCAAGGCCAGGTCGTGTGCCTCCTGCACCGATGCCGAGGACAGCAGCGCAAAGCCGGTGGTGCGTGCGGCCATGACATCGGAGTGATCGCCGAAGATCGACAGCGCCGAGGTGGCGAGCGCGCGCCGCGACGTGGAACACGGTCGGCGTCAGCTCGCCGGCGATCTTGTACATGTTCGGCAGCATCAGCAGCAGGCCCTGCGAGGCGGTGAAGGTGGTGGTCAGGGCCCCCGACTGCAGCGCGCCGTGCACGGTGCCGGCGGCGCCGCCCTCGCTCTGCATTTCGTGCACCACCGGGACACTGCCCCACAGGTTGGTCAGGCCCTGCGCCGTCCACTCGTCGGCCAGCTCGGCCATCGGCGAGGCCGGCGTGATCGGGTAGATCGCGCACACCTCGTTGACGCGGTAGGCGACGTGCGCCGCCGCGGCATTGCCGTCGAGGGTGCCGGTGCAGGGCATGTCGGTCTGATCGGGCATCACTCGTTCCCTCCGCGTGCAGGTTCTGGAATCATCTCGATCGCGTGGCACGGGCAGGTCTCGAAGCAGACCGCGCAGCCGGTGCAGCGCTCGTAGAGGAAGCGGTAGCGGCGCCCCGGCCCCAGCTTTTCGATCGCCTGTTCGGGGCAAGCCGCATAGCACTGGTCGCACTCGAAACAGTTGCCGCAAGACAGACAGCGTTGCGCTTCATAACGTGCCTCGGTCTCGCTCAGACCCGACAGCACCTCGGCGAAGTCGCCGGTACGCGCGGCGACCGGCAGCCTCTTCTGTATGGACGGCTCGGCGTCGCTGTAGATCGGCAGGTTCAGCCCGTCGAAGGTGACGACGGGATGCTTCTCGGTGGGCTGGCAGGTCGCGCCGCGCAGCCAGGCATCGATGTGCCGCGCCGCCCGCTTGCCGTGCCCGACCGCCGCGGTGACGGTGCGCTCGCCCGGCACCAGGTCACCGCCGGCGAAGATTCCCGGCCGGCCGGTCATCATGTTCGGACCGACCATGACCGTGCCGTCGGGCTGGAATTCGAGGCCCGGAATCCGGCGCAGGAAGCCGCTGTCGGTCTGCTGCCCCAGCGCCAGCACCACGGCATCCGCCTCCAGGGTCTCGAGCTTTCCGGTCGGCTGCGGACGGCCGTCGGCGTCCAGCTCCATGACCTCGACGGTGAGCGAGGTGTCCGCGATCTCCCTGATGCGGGTCAGCCACTGGATCCTGACGCCCTCCTCGAGCGCCTCGTCGGCTTCGAAGGCGTGGGCCGCCATGTGCGCGCGGTCGCGGTGGTAGACGATCAGCGCCTCGTCGGCGCCGAGGCGCCTGGCGGTGCGCGCGGCGTCCATGGCGGTGTTGCCGCCGCCGTAGATCACGACCCGGCGGCCGAGGCGCGGGCGCTCCCCGCTGCCGACCTTGTGCAGCAGACTCACCGCGTCGAGCACGCGGGCGGCATCGCGCGCCGGGATGTCGACATGTTTGGCAACGTGCGCCCCGATGGCGACGAACACCGCATCGAAGTTTCCGGTCTCCTGCTCGGCGAGCAGGTCCTCGACCTTGTGATCGAGCACGATCCTGACGCCCATGGCCTCGATCCGCCGCACTTCCTTCATCAACTCCGCGCGCGGCAGTCGGTAGGCCGGGATGCCGAAATGCAGCATGCCGCCGGGCAGCGGACCGGCTTCGCGGATCTCGACCGTATGGCCGCGGCGCGCGAGTTGGTAGGCGGCCGACAGGCCGCTGGGGCCGGCGCCGACGATGAGGGCCCGCTTGCCGCTCGGCGGGGCATCGACCGGCAAGGCCCAGCCTTCCAGCGAGGCGAGGTCGCCGAGGAAGCGTTCGATCGCGTGGATCGAAACGGCGCTGTCGAGCTCACGCCGATTGCAGGCGGGTTCGCACGGGTGATAGCAGACTCGCCCGTGTACGCCCGGCAGCGGATTGTCCCGCACCAGCGTCTCCCACGCCTCGCGGTAGCGGCCGGCCTGGGCGTGGGCGAGCCAGGCCTGGATGTTTTCCCCCGCCGGACACGCCTGATTGCAGGGCGGCAGCAGATCGACATACAGCGGGCGCCGGCTGCGCACCGCACCGGTGCCGGGCTCCGCGACCAGGTCGATGATCGGGGTCAGGTCGGAAAATCGTTCGGTCATCGCAACACTTCCCTCATCGCATCGTCAGCGATCTCGAGTTTCATCTTTTTCGGCCTCGCCACCGGAGCGCTCGACGAGTTCACCGGCACGGCCGCCGCGGCGAGGCCGCCGATCGTGCGGGGATTCAGTTGAAAACCGGGCAAGCCCGGTATGTTCGGATGCATCAGGACACTCCCCTGAGTGAGAGCGGTATTGCTTACGTCTGCCCGTGTGGCGCGTTGTGGCGACCCCCGCTGATTGGAGCGGGTTTGTTGGCGGTGCAGTACACGAGGATGACGAGGCTGAGCCCCGCCGCGAAGAAGCACCACACCGAGATGAATCACCGGTGACCACAGCAGCCACACGTAGTAATAGGTCATCGTGTAGCTCCAGGTCGGCCCGCGCCTACAGATAGGCTTCCGACGCGTAGCGCCGCATCATGCGGTGGCTGGTGAAGATCGAACCGTTGTGCGAGATCGCGCTCTTCATCACGCGGATCCAGGCGTCACGGTGTTCGTGGTACAGCGGCAGCACGTCGCGCTCGAGCTTGGTGTACAGCGATTCGGCGTCGCCGTCCGACGCGCTGTCGGGGCCGTCGCCGATCGCCCAGCCGGTGACGCCTTCGACGCAGCCCTCGATCCACCAGCCGTCGAGCACCGACAGGCTCGGCACGCCGTTGAGCGCGGCCTTCATGCCGCTGGTGCCGGAGGCTTCCAGTGGCCGCTGCGGCGTGTTGAGCCAGACGTCGACGCCGGGGGTCAAGGTCTGCGCGAGCGCCATGTCGTAATCCGGCAGAAACGCGCCCTGGATCTCCGGCGCCAGTGCGCGCAGCGCGGCGTGGACCTGGACGATGCGGCGCTTGCCTTCCTCGTCGCGCGGATGCGCCTTGCCGGCGAGCACGATCTGGAACGGGTGGCGCCGCGCAATGGCACGCAGGCGCTCCAGGTCGGTGAACAGCAGTTCGGGGCGCTTGTACGCAGTCATGCGCCGCGCGAAGCCGAGCGTCGGCAGTTCGGGATCGAGCACGACGCCGGTCTGCTCGCGAACCTTGTCGACCAGGCCGCGTCTGGCAACGGCGCGCGCCTGCCACAGGTCCGCATCGCTCAGGCAGCAGTCCGCGCGCACCAGCATCTCCGGTTCGTTGCACCAGCCGGGCAGATGACGGTCGTAGAGCGCGGCCAGCGCCGGATGCGTCCAGGTGTGCGGATGCACGCCGTTGGTGACGGCGCGCACCGTATAGCCCGGATACAGGCGGCGCGAGATTTCCGCATGGCGCTTGGCCACGCCGTTGACGTAGCCGGAAAGGTTCAGCGCCAGCCGTGTCATGTCCAGGCGCGCGTCGCCCGCCAGCCGGCGCAGCGTGCCGCGCTCGACGAAGTTGCCGAGCACGCGTTCGACCAGGCCATAGTCGAACTGATCGTGACCGGCGCCGACCGGCGTGTGCGTCGTGAAGATGCAAGCCGCACGCACGTCGGGCAGGTCGTACGGCGGTTCGCCGGGACGCTGCTCGTCGGCCAGGACGCGCTCCTGCCGCAGCAGTTCGAGCGCGAGCAGCGCCGCATGTCCCTCGTTCATGTGGTACTTGCGGATACGAAAACCCAGCGCACCGAGCATGCGCAGGCCGCCGATGCCGAGCACGATTTCCTGCTTGAGGCGGTAGCTGTCGTCACCGCCGTATAGCTGATGCGTCAGCTCGCGGTCGGCAGTGTCGTTTTCCGGCAGATCGGTGTCGAGGAAAACCACCGGCGCATGCCCGCCGAGGTGGCCCGCGACCGTGTAGAGCCAGGCGCCGACCCAGACCTTGCGCCCTTCGATCGGCACCACGACCTTCGCGCCCAGGCGCTGGAGCGTCGTGGCGGGATCCCAGGGATCGGGGGCTTCCGACTGCCGGCCCTCGGCGTCGAGCGCCTGCCGGAAGTAGCCGTGGCGGCTGACCAGACTCACGGCGACGACCGGCAGTTCCAGGTCCGCGGCCGCGCGGATCGCGTCGCCGGCGAGGATGCCGAGGCCGCCGCTGTAGGTGGGGATGTCGGCGCGCGCGGCGATCTCCATCGTGAAGTAGGCGATGCGCTCGGTTGCCGCGAAATGGGTCTGTACGGAAAGGGGAAGGTTCATCGATTGGCCTCCGGTCGTGATGTCCCGGCGGGACTCGCTGGCGCGCGTGCATCACGCTGGGCCTCGACGTTCAGCACCAGCCGGGTCGTGGCCAGCACCGAGTCCGGATTGAGGCTGATCGAATCGATGCCGAGCTCAACCAGGAATTCCGCGATCTCCGGATAGTCCGACGGCGCCTGTCCGCAGAGGCCGGAATGGATGCCGTTGCGGCGACAGCCCTCGACCGCCAGACGGATCATTTCCTTCACGCCCTCATCGCGCTCGTCGTAGTCGAAGGCGACGATTTCGGAGTCGCGGTCGACGCCGAGCGTGAGCTGGGTGAGGTCGTTGGAGCCGATCGAGAAGCCGTCGAAGCGTTGCGCGAAAGCATCGATCAGGATCACGTTGTTCGGGATCTCGCACATGGCGTAGACCTTGAGACCGTTGTCACCGCGCCTGAGGCCGCGTTCGGCCATCGCCGCCAGCACCGCGTCGGCCTCGGCAATCCGCCGCACGAACGGAATCATCAGCACGACATTGCCGAGACCCATGTCCTCGCGCACGCGCTTCATCGCCGCGCATTCCAGCGCGAAGCCCTCGGCATAAGCCGGATGCGCGTAGCGCGACGCGCCGCGGAAGCCGATCATCGGGTTGGCTTCGATCGGCTCGAAGTCACGGCCGCCGATCAGCGAGGCGTACTCGTTGCTCTTGAAATCCGACATGCGCACGATCACCGGCTTGGGCCAGAATGCGGCGGCGATGGTGCCGACGCCCTCCGACAGGCGTTCGATGAAATAGGCTGCGCCGTCGCTGTAACCGTGCATCAGCCGGTGGATTTGCGCGCGCTCGGCCGGGTCCGAGACCTTTTCCGGATGCAGCAGCGCCAGCGGGTGCACCTTGATCGCGTCGTTGACGATGAATTCCATGCGCGCCAGCCCGACGCCGTCGTTCGGCAGGAACGAGGTCTTGAAGGCCAGATCGGGATTGCCCAGATTGATCATGATTCCGGTCCGTGGGCGCGGCAGGCCGGCCAGGTCGGTGCGATCGACGGCGAATTCCAGCAGGCCCTGATAGACCCGTCCCTGATCCCCCTCGGCGCACGAGACCGTCACCTCGGTCCCGTCCGGGACGTGCTCGGTGGCATCGCCGGCGCCGATCACGGCCGGAATCCCCAGTTCGCGTGCGACGATCGCGGCATGGCAGGTGCGGCCGCCGCGATTGGTGACGATCGCCGCCGCCTGCTTCATGACCGGTTCCCAGTCCGGCGTCGTGGTGTCGGATACCAGCACTTCGCCGGGACGAAAGTCCGGCAGCTGCGCGACGCCGGTGATGACACGGGCACGACCGGCCGCAATACCGCTGCCGACCGAGCGGCCGCGGGCCAGCACCGGGCCACTGCCGGTCAGGCGGTAGCTTTCGAGCACCGTGCCGTGCTTCTGCGAGGCGACCGTCTCGGGCCGCGCCTGGACGATGTAGAGCTGTCCGTCGAGGCCGTCCCGGGCCCATTCGATGTCCATGGGCCGGTCCGATCCGGCCTTGCCGCTGTAGTGGTCCTCGATGCGCATCGCGTAGTCGGCGAGCGTCAGCACGTCCGCATCGTCGATGCAGAACCGCTCGCGATCGGCTTGCGCTGTCGGCACGTTGCGCGTCGCCTCGCGCGTGCGTCCCTCTGCGTAGATCATCTTCAGGTGCTTGTCGCCCAGCGCGCGCCGCAGCACCGCGCGATGGCCGGCGCGGAAACTCGGCTTGTGGACGTAGAACTCGTCGGGATCGACCGCGCCCTGCACCACGTTCTCGCCGAGCCCGTAGGCGCCGGTGATGAACACCACGTCGCGGAAGCCGGATTCGGTGTCGAGCGTGAACATCACGCCGGAACTGGCCAGATCCGAGCGCACCATCTTCATCACGCCGATCGACAGCGCGATCTTGAAATGGTCGAAACCCTGGTCGATGCGGTAGTGGATTGCGCGGTCGGTGAACAGGCTCGCGAAACAGCGGCGGCAGGCGTCGAGCAGGGACTGCTCGCCGTGGACGTTGAGAAACGTATCCTGCTGGCCGGCGAAGCTCGCGGTCGGCAGATCCTCGGCGGTGGCCGAACTGCGCACCGCGAGGCTGAGCCCATCGCCGTACTCCGCGCGCAAGCGGCCGTAGGCGTCGAGAATCTCCTGCTGGAGCGCCGATGGCAGGCCCGCGCCATAGACGATTTCGCGTGCCTGCTTGCCGCGCCGCGCCAGATCGGCGACGTCGTCGGCATCAATGCCGTCGAGCGCGGCGTGCAGCGGATCCCAGGCCTGTGCCTGGTCGAGCATGAATCGGTAGGCGTCCGCAGTCGTTGCAAAGCCATTGGGGATGCGGACCCCTGCGGGGGCCAGCGCGCGATACATCTCGCCGAGCGAGGCATTCTTGCCGCCAACCAGCGGCACGTCATCGATGCCGAGCTCGCCGAAGAACTTGATGTAGCGATAGGTGCTCATGCGTCCGGCTCCCGGTCAGCGGTGGACAGGAAGTCCCGGACCAGGCCGAGCGTGCGATCGGTCTTGGCCATCGAGCGTTCGGCGTCGGTCTCGATACCGGACAGCGCACGGATCGCGTCGATCGTCTCGGGGATGACGATCGCCTGGTTGAACACCTGGTAGCAGTAATAGAGCTGATTGCCATCGACCGTCAGCACGTCCTCCCACAGCGCGACTTCCCACATGTCGCCGCGGCGCCGGCCGAGATCGGCCATCAGCTCCACGGTGCTGTTGAGTGCGCTCAGGCCATCGTGCGTGCGCACGAAGGCGATACGCGGCGCGGCGCGGAACGCGGCCAGCACCTCCTCGCGCGTGGCCTCGCGCGTCAGCTCCACCCACCAGGTGTGCAGATGGCTGGAGTTGTGCGCGGCCTTCACGGCGATCGTGACGACGTCCAGATCCGGATCCACCGTGCGCGCGTCCGGGCCCTGGTGGCTCGGGATCGACTTTTCCGGAACCACGGTGTTCATGATGCCGTCCTGGTGCGCTTCCCACGGGTCCGAGGCGCGCCGGATCAGCGTGCCACGCGCACGCTTGAGCAGGCCCGCCTGCTTGAGCGCGCCCAGCGTGCGCAGGATCGAGGTCGTGTTGCACGACACCACGCGCGTGCTGTCGCGACCGAGCGCGGTCGCGTAGTTGGCCTGGGCGACGAAGGAATGGCCGGTGAGCGTGTGCGATTCGCCGCCCTGGAAGATCGACTTGATGCGCAGCTCGTCGTACAGCTGCTTGTTGCCGGCGGCGACCTTCTTCGGCGTGCAGTCGACCACCACGTCGGCCTGACCGAGCATCGCCTTGAGGTCGCCTGCCAGCGCGATCCCGGCGGCACGCATCCGGTCGGCGGCGTCCGCGGTCGCAGCGAAGACCGGGATGTCGAGCAACGCGGCGGTTTTGATGCGGTAGTCGTCGACGATGTCGGCGACGCCGACGAGCGCCATGTCATCCTGGGCGTTGACGGCGTCGGCGACGCGCTTGCCGATGACGCCGTAGCCATTGATGGCGACCTTGACGGAATTCATAAGCTGTTCTCCGTGTGAGGGATGGATGCCAATCAGCGCGTCGGGCTGTCGTCCCCGGGACTCGAAGATTCCGGCGGTGCCGCCGGCACCCGCTCGATCTCGGCTTCGGCCTGCAGCCAGTCGTTCAGCGCGTCGTCGGCGTTTCCGCAGAACCCTCGGCGCTCCGCGCGGTAATAGGCCGCATCGGCGATCATCGATTGGCGCCTGTCGCCGCAGCACCCGGTGGCGCCAGCTTGCGGCGGAGCCGTGATGGCCGTGTCCGGGGTTTTTGGGGTTTTTGGGGCTTTCTGAGTCTTCGGGGTCTTCATGCGCTGGCTCTCCGTTGCGAAGTGCGTCGTGGGGTCGCCGCGGAGCGGGCCGTGGCGGCGGGGTAGAGGTAGTCGCGGGTGACCGGCAAACGGTCGAGGGTCCTAGCCAGCTGCAGCTGGCAAACAGTCAGGCCGCCCGCGCAGCAGTTGCGTCCGATCAGATCAAGAATGGCCTGCATGGATGATCTCCGCGTGAGATTCCAGTGGGGCTGGACCGACAGATTTGGCAAGTGCACGCAGGCATTCGCGCGTGATCTCGCAAGAGCCGCCGCCGCGCGCATGGCCCGAGTGGCCGCCGTGACCGCCGTGTCCCCGTGTCTGAACATGCGCACGCCGATGAACGCGACGAAGTATCGTGACTCATCTGACCCTCCTGCGGCATGCATCGCATGCCGAGTTTTAAGGGGAGAGCTGCGGACTCGGGCGCTTCTGAGAGCACCATGGCAGGCGCGACAGAAACGTCACCCGCGGCCATTCGAGTTTGAATCAAAACTCCATGCCGTGCGGCGCATGGAGTCGGCAAGCACACAGGATCGGCGGGAATCCGGCTCCGCACATTGACCTGTGTCAATCATTCCCGTTTCACCAGCGCACGGATTTCCGCATGACGGGCTCCTTGTCGCGGGGACCGCGGCAAGGATCGGGGCCGCAGGCGACCAACGGGCACGGGCTTTCGCGCCGGCGGCCGTGCCGGATGATTTCGCCGATCCCGGCGCGCGTGAAACCGAGGCACTGGGCGACGCGGATGAAGCGCAGGCGCTCGGCATCGTCGTCGTCGGACAGCTGGTAGCCGGCGCTGGAGCGACGCGAAGCACGCATCAGGCCTCGTCCCGCATCGGCTCGCTGCTCTTCAGAATCAGTTGGCCGGCATGGCGCGCAATCCGCCCCGCCACCTGATAGAGCCGCTGAGACCAGAGCATCGCTTGCCCGCTACAGCCAAGCCGGGCGCCCTTGCGACTAATAAGGACTTTAGTCGCAGTCGCCGAATGGGCCCATGAGCCGCGCCGAAGTCAGTCGCTCCCGTGCTCCGCCAAGGCCACCGCGCGGAACATCGCGCGGCGCTTGTTCAGCGTCTCTTCCCATTCCAGCGCCGGTTGCGAGTCGGCGACGATGCCGGCACCGGCCTGCACGTGCAGTTCGCCGTCCTTGATCACTGCGGTACGGATGGCAATAGCGGTATCCATGTTGCCGTTCCAGGCCAGATAGCCGACGGCGCCGCCGTAGACACCACGCTTGACCGGCTCCAGTTCGTCGATGATCTGCATGGCGCGGACCTTCGGGGCACCAGACAAGGTGCCGGCCGGCAGGATCGCGCGCAGTGCATCCATCGCCGTCAGTGGCGCCTTGAGCTGGCCGGTGACGTTGGAGACGATATGCATCACGTTGGAATAGCGCTCGATGACCATCTTCTCGGTCAGCCGGACCGTGCCGGTCTCGGCGACACGGCCGACGTCGTTGCGCCCCAGGTCGATCAGCATCAGATGTTCGGCGAGCTCCTTGGCATCGCTGAGCAGGTCCTGCTCCAACGCCAGATCGGCTTCCTCGTTGACGCCGCGCGGGCGGGTGCCGGCGATGGGGCGGACCGTGACCAGGCCCTCCTCGACCCGCACCAGCACTTCCGGCGACGAGCCCACCACGTGGAAATCGCCGAAATTGAAGAAGTACATGTAGGGCGTCGGGTTGAAGCAGCGCAGTGCGCGGTACAGATCGATCGGCGCGGCCTTGAAGGGAATCGACATGCGCTGGGAGATCACCACCTGCATGCAGTCGCCGGCGAGGATGTAGTCCTTGATACGGTTAACCGCCTGCTCGTAGTCCTCGCGACTGAAGCTGGAGCGGAATGTCGGCTCGGTGCCGCCGCCATTCTCGAAGTCCAGGCCCAGGCGCGGTGTGATCGACTGGCGCAGTTTTTCGCGCAGCGCCTGAAGTTTCGCCTGCCCCGCCTCATAGGCGTCCGGCTGCGATGGATCGGCTAGCACGATGCAGTGCAGCTTGCCGGCGAGGTTGTCGAAGACCACCACGGCGTCGGAAACCATCAACAGGATATCCGGCGTGCCCAGCGGATCCGGGTTGGGGCAATTGCCCAGTTTGCGCTCGACATAGCGCACGCTGTCGTAGCCGAAATAGCCCACCAGCCCGCCGTTGAAGCGCGGCAGGCCTTCGACCGGCGCCACACGATAGCGCTGCTGAAAGGCTTCGACGAAGGCCAACGGATCCTCGACCTCGGACTGTTCGGTCTCGATGCCATCGGTGGTCACGCTAACATTGTGATCATGCACCCTGAGCACGGTGCGGCACGGCAGGCCGATAATCGAATAACGCCCCCACTTCTCGCCGCCCTGTACGGACTCGAGCAGGTAGGAATTAGGCGCGTCGGCCAGCTTGAGATAGAGCGTCAGCGGCGTGTCGAAGTCAGCAAGGGTTTCGAACGACAGAGGGATGCGGTTGTGGCCTTCGGCGGCCAAACGCAGGAATTCTTCGCGGATCATGTCAGCCTCGTGGTCGGCGGGGAACTACATAAGGTCGAGCTGTGCAAACGTACCGGGCGAGCCGGCAGGAAATGTCAGGCGCGCCAGCGCCAACGGGCCAGGGCCTTGATGACATTCATCCATTGTTTGCGGGTGACCACCACGATCTGATCTCGTCTGCGGGATGTGCGGAACAGAGCCCACACTAGCTCAGCCCCGAAACCGAAGCAACCAGCTCGCGCAGGTCGTCGAGCACCAGTGCAGGTTCCTCATTACCGATGGGCTCGCCGTGGTTGTAGCCATAACTGAGCGCGACACAGGGAACGGCCGCCGCTTTTGCCGCGCGCACATCGTTGCGTGAGTCGCCAACGAACAGCGACGCATCGGGCGCGACGCCTGCCTGGCTCATGACCCACAACAGCGCCGCGGGATCGGGCTTCTGCTGCGGCAAGGTATCGCCCCCGACCAGCCACTGGAAATAACCGGTGAGGCCTTTTTCTTCCAGCAGCGGTTCGATGAACTGCGCCGGTTTGTTGGTGATGATCGAGAGTTTCACGTCACGCTCGCGCAGCCAGTCCAGGCATTCCCGAACGCCGGGGTAGACCGTGGTCAGTTCGTGGCCGCCGGAATAAGCCTGCATGAACAGCGCCAGCGCTTCGTCGGCCAGCTCATCGCCTACGCCGTCATGCTCCAGCCGACCGGCCAAGGCGCGACGCACCAGCACCCGCGAGCCATTGCCGACCCAGTCGCGTACCCGCTCGATGCCGGCGGGCGCTCGGCCCAGCAGCATCAGCATCTTGTCCACCGCGGCCGCCAGGTCCGGCACGGAGTCCATCAGGGTGCCGTCCAGGTCGAACATCACCAGCCGCGGTAGCTTGCCGTCGAAAAGCTGCTGCAGGCGAGTCATCAGCAGGCCAGCGCCAGCTCGGCGCGCATCTGGTCGATCACGGCCTTGTAGTCCGGCTGGTTGAAAATGGCCGAACCGGCGACGAAGGTATCGGCCCCGGCTGCGGCGATCTCGCGGATGTTCTTCGCATTGACGCCGCCATCGATCTCCAGGCGAATCTCACGGCCGCTGGCGTCGATCAGGGCACGCGCCTCGCGCAGCTTGTCCAGCGTGCCGGGAATGAACTTCTGGCCGCCAAAGCCGGGGTTGACGCTCATCAACAGGACCATGTCGACCTTGTCCATGACGTACTTGAGCACCTCCAGCGGTGTCGCCGGGTTGAACACCAGACCAGCCTTGGCACCGCCATCCTTTATCAGCTGCAGCGAGCGATCGATGTGATCCGAAGCTTCCGGGTGAAAGGTGATGTAGCTGGCGCCGGCTTCGAGGAAGTCGCCGATCATGCGATCCACCGGTTTGACCATCAGGTGCACGTCGATGGGCGCGGTGACGCCATGCTTGCGCAGCGCCGAGCAGACCATCGGGCCGATGGTCAGGTTGGGCACGTAATGGTTGTCCATCACATCGAAATGGACGATGTCGGCGCCGGCGGCGAGCACGTTGTCCACTTCCTCGCCCAGGCGGGCGAAATTGGCGGAGAGAATGGAGGGAGCGATGGCGAACGGCTGCATGACGACCTCGGGTAGCACGGCGGAATGCCGCGCATTGTAGCGGTTACGCCAGCGCCTGGCAGCGCCACCCGAAGGCACAATTGCCACCTCGCCCTGGCGACTGACAAAAAGCTGCCTTGCCGGGTGCAGCTCGCCTCAGATGCCCAGACAGAGATACTTGATCTCCAGGTATTCATCGAGGCCGTACTTGGAGCCTTCGCGGCCCAGGCCGGAGGCTTTCATGCCGCCGAACGGTGCCACTTCGTTGGAAATCAGTCCGGTGTTGATGCCCACCATGCCGTACTCCAGCGCCTCGGCCACACGAAAGGTGCGGCCCAGGTCGCGGGTGTAGAAATAGCAGGCGAGACCGAACTCGGTGTCGTTGGCCTGGCGTACTACATCGGCTTCGTCATGGAAGCGGAACAGCGGCGCCAGCGGGCCGAACGTCTCTTCGCGGGCAACGCGCATCTCGGGGGTCACACCGGTCAGCACGGTCGGCTCGAAGAAGTTGCCGCCCAGCGCGTGGGCCTTGCCGCCCTGCAGCACCTTGGCGCCTTTGCTCAGCGCATCGGCCAGGTGCGCCTGGACCTTGGCCACGGCATTGCGGTCGATCAGCGGGCCGGTGGTCACGCCCGCCTCGGCACCGTGACCGACCTTCAGCTTCGCCACCGCTGCTGCCAGCTTTTCGGCGAAGGCGTCGTACACCGCGTCGTGCACGTACAGGCGGTTGGCGCACACACAGGTCTGCCCGGCATTGCGGTACTTGGACACCATGGCGCCTTCCACTGCCGCATCCAGATCGGCATCTTCGAAGACGATGAAGGGCGCGTTACCGCCCAATTCCAGCGACAGTTTCTTCAGCGTCGGCGCGCTTTGCTCCATCAGTTTGATGCCGACACCGGTGGAGCCGGTGAACGACAGCTTGCGCACGATGGGGTTGGCGCACAGTTCGCCGCCCACTTCACGGGAGCGCTCGGTGTCGGCTGGCAACACGCTGAACAGTCCGGCCGGAATGCCGGCACGCTCGGCCAGCACGGCCAGTGCCAACGCGCTGAACGGTGTTTGGGGAGCGGGCTTGAGCACCATCGCGCAACCGGCAGCCAGGGCTGGACCGACCTTGCGGGTGATCATCGCTGCCGGGAAGTTCCAGGGCGTGATCGCGGCGGTCACACCGACCGGCTCCTTGGTCACGATCAGGCGCTTGTCTGCCTGGTGGCCGGGAATGGTGTCGCCATAGACGCGCTTGGCTTCCTCGGCGAACCACTCGATGAACGAGGCGGCGTAGAGCACTTCACCCCGCGCCTCGGTCAGTGGCTTGCCCTGCTCGGCGGTCATGATCTGCGCCAGGTCTTCCTGGTTGGCCAGCATCAGTTCGTACCACGTGCGCAGCCGCGCGGCGCGCTCCTTGGCGGTCAGCGCGCGCCAGGCCGGCTGGGCAATGCGGGCGGCCTCGATGGCGGCGCGGGTCTGCTCGACGCCCAGGTTCGGCACACGCCCGAGGGACTCGCCGCTGGCCGGGTTGTAAATTTCCATGGTCGCGCCATCGCTGGCATCGCTCCACTGGCCATTTATATACGCCTGATGACGCAGCAGATCGGGATCTTTGAGTTGCATGGTCGCTCCTGTAGCCGGGCACCGTGGCGCCCGGCAGGGATGATTAGTCGAGAGGCTTGCTGGCCGGATCAACAGGCGGTACATCCTTGCTGAACGTTTGATCGTTCTCGCCACGGAAGAAGCGTGCACCGTAGATCAGCAGGCACAGGCCCACGCCAATGGCGAAAGCCCAGGCAGCGCCCTTGATCGCCAGCACCGCGCCGATCACCCCGGCGATGCCCAAGTCGCGCTGGCTGCGTGCTTCCATGATGCCCAGGCGCACGCTCACATACCCCTGAATCAGCAGGGTCAGCGCCAGCGCTACGCCGAGAATCGGCTGCACCAGGGTCACCACCGGCAGCAACAGCAGGCCGGTATTGGTGCCCCAGCGGAACGAGCCGACGCCGCCGTAAATGGACTTCATCGCCGTGGGGCCGCCCTTGAAGCGCTCGGTGATCACTACCTGCATCGCCGACCACTGTGGCCCGCACATGGCGACATCGGGCCCGAACAGGCTCATGAAGGCATTGCGGCCGCCAAAGATCATATGGGAACGATTGGGGTCGAAATCGACCTTCTCGTCACGGCGAATATCGTCTGCCTCGGAAAGGATCGCTTTAGCCCCCAGCAGATCACCGAACACCACCAGATAAGCGGCAAACACAGTCGGAATCGCGGTGATGAACATCATCAATGGCGGCATGCCCAGGCCGAACACGGTGTATTCGTTCCACAGGGTCACGAAGTCCGGCTTGCTGATACCCCACTCGATGCTGGGCCAGGCCGCCTCACCGAAGAGCGGCGCGACGACGACTGCCAGCAGGATGATCGGGAAGATGCCCAGCTTGGCGAAGTTCCACCAGAAGCGGTTGCGCTTCTTCAGCTCCTGAAAATGGATGGAGAACACCAGGTAGAAAGCGATACCGATGGCAATCGAGATGGTCCAGGGGAAGCTATCGAAACGACCGCCTTCCTTGAACACGGTAACCACCGCACTGAGCCCGGCGCCCATGATGATCCCCGCCTTGAGCGCCGATGGCACCAGCGAGACCACCTTCCGCGCCATCCCGGTCATGCCCAGGCCGATGGAGAACACCCCCAGCATCAACTGGAAGGCAATCAGCGCATGCACCCGCTCCGGACCCTCCGGAAATTGGCTGCAGTACGCCATCAACAGGGGAATGGCCGGCGTGATCCAGCCCGGCACCACCGGATCGCCCAACAGGTGGTGCGTCAGGTAGAGCAGGCCGTTGAGCATGACCACCGCCAGTGCTACCTCGAACGGCATGCCGAGGAATTCGGTCATCAACGGAATGGCCGCCAAGTCCACCGCACACATGAGCAAGCCCTGCATGTAGTCGGACATCTCGAAACGGTAGTGGATGAACGGCAGCCGCAGCTTGAAAGGGCCAAGCGGCGTGTAAGGGGCTTCAGGGCCTTGTTGGCGTAGTTCGGACATGTGAAATACCTGGAGTTATTAGTATCGGTCGTAAACCAGCACGCCCCGGCGGAACCAGGGCGCTTCATCGGATTGTTGCAGTGGTCAGTAGGCGGCGCGGTAGATCTGCTCGATATCGCCGGCAGTCAGGCGACGCGGGTTGTTGCGCATCAGGCGGTCGATCTTGCTGGCCTCCTCGGCCATGGCAGGAATCGCGTCTTCCGGCACGCCAAAACTGCGCATGCCCTTGGGAATGTCGACGCTGGCGCACAACTCGGCCATGGCTGCGACGGCCAGGTCGGCAGCTGCCTTGTCGCTGAGCCCGTGCGTTTGCACACCCATGGCGGCGGCGATCTCGGCCATGCGTTCGACACAGGCCAGCTTGTTCCAAGCCATCACGTAGGGCAGCAGCAGCGCATTGCTGACGCCATGAGCGATGTTGAAACGCCCGCCCAGCGGATAGGCCAGAGCATGTACCGCCCCCACGCCAGCGTTACCGAAGGCCATGCCGGCCATCAGGCTGGCGGTGGCCATTTCGTCACGCGCCATCAGGTCGGCCGGGTTGGCGTAGGCCTTGGGCAGTGCCCTGGCGATCAGCTTGATCGCGCCGATGGCCAGGGCGTCGGTGATCGGTGACGCATTCAGCGACAGGTACGACTCCACGGCATGCACCAGGGCATCGACACCACTGGCGGCGGTCACGCTGCGCGGGCAGGTCAGGGTCATCAACGGGCTGACGAGGGCGACGTCGGGCAGCAGATAATCGCTGACGATGCCTTTTTTCAGCTGCGCCTTCTTGTCCGAAAGAATCGACACGTTGGTCACTTCCGAACCGGTACCGGCCGTGGTCGGGATGGCAATCAGCGGTGGGCCTTTGCGCTTGACCTGATCGACCCCGAACAGCTCCTCCAGCGCACCCTCATGGCCGACATAGCCGGCGACCGCCTTGGCGATATCGATGGCGCTACCACCCCCGACGCCGATCAAGCCATCGTGGCCACCGGCGTGGTACACCTTGGCGCAGGCCTCGACGATAGCGATCTCCGGCTCCGGTTTGACACCATCGAAGATACCGTAGGGTCGCTCGCCCAGCTGTTTGAGGACGTGCTCGACCGTGCCGGACTTGATCAGAATGGCATCGGTGACGATCAGCGGATTGTGCATGTTCAGGCGGGGCAATTCGTTCGCCAGTTGCTCGACGGCACCTTGGCCGGTCAGTAGCTTATTGGCGATCTTGAAGGCAGCAATACTCATTATCAGGCCCTTTTTATGGTGTCTAACTGGACGGCGTCGGTAACTGTCATAGCGATTCCTGTGCCAGCCTGGCGCAACCCGCACCGCAGACGGGTTGCGTCGATTTGCCACAGGTTATCGGGGTGCCACTGCGATCAGCAAATGGATCAAAAACCAGCCCCATGATCCATTGCTCAATCAGCCGTGCTCCCAGCGCTTCATCTTTTGCACCAGGGTTGCCTGGCTCAGACCGAGTGCGCGGGCCGCTTCGCGAGTGGTCTTGTGCTGCACCAGTGCGTTGCGGATCAGCCGCCGCTCAAGCTGCTCGACCTGTTTGCGCAGCGGCAGCAGGTTGTTGCCACTGGCGTCCCGCCCGCTGCTGCGCATCTCTTCGGGCAGGTCGAAGAGCTCCACGGCCACCCCGCTACAGGTGACGACCAGGCGCTCGACCAGATTGATCAGCTCGCGGATGTTGCCCGGCCAGGCGTATTCGGTCAGTGCGTCTAAAGCCTCGAGTCCCCACTCCAGCTCGCGGCCGTAGCGCTGATTGAATTCGGCCAGATAGAAGTCGAGCAGCGGCTGGATTTCCTCACGCCGCTCGCGCAGTGCCGGGATACGAATCGGCACTACGTTGAGCCGGTAATAGAGATCAGCGCGGAAACGCCCTTCGGCAACCATCGCACGCAGGTCATGGTGGGTGGCGGTGATGATGCGCACATCGACTTCCTTCAGCTCTAGGCCGCCGACCGGAATGAAGCGGCTCTCCTCAATGACCTTGAGCAGCTTCACCTGCAGCGCCAGCGGCAGGTCGCCGACCTCATCGAGGAACACGGTGCCCTGGTTCGCCAGCTCCAGCAGCCCTCGCTTGCCCTTGCTGCCGGCGCCAGTGAAGGCGCCCGGCACGTAGCCGAACAGTTCGGTCTCGATGAGATTCTCCGGCAGCGCACCGCAGTTGAGCGCCAGGAATGGCTGCGCGGACCTTGGGCTGCTTTTGTGGATGTATTGAGCGATCAGCGTCTTGCCCACGCCAGTCTCGCCCTGCAGCAGGACTTTCACATCGCTGGCCGCGACCTGCCGTGCCTGAGCGAACACCCGCCCGGAGGCGGGCAGACTGGCGACCGGCGATGCGTCGAGCAGATCATCGCGCTGGCCGGCATGCAGTTTCGCGGTACTGCTGCGCAGCTGCTTGAGCTGCTGCAACTCATCGCGCTCGTGCTTCATACGCAGCAGTTCGGTCATGTCACGCACGGTACTGACCACGTAACGCACCTGGCCATCGGCGGCGAAGATCGGCGTACCGCTGACCAGCAGACGCTTGCCCTGGCTGACACTCTGCATCAGCGACAGCGCCTTGCCCTCCTTGAGCACCCGCAGCGATACCGACTGGGAAATCATTCCCTGTTCCACCAACGCCTGCATGTGCTGACCAACCACATCCTCGCAGCGCAACCCGGTCAGCCGCTCGTAGGCGCTGTTGACCTTGAGGGTGATGCCATCGGCATCGGTGATATAGACGCCATCATGCAGCGCATCGAGCAGCTCGCGAAAACTGGGGTCGTCGAAATCCATTGGCGTTCCGGTGCGCACAGAAGGGCTGCAGAGTTTACCCGCGACGGGACGGCTACTGGATGTGCGGACTCGAAAAACCGCCTCGTTGCGGCGCGTCCGGCATCCGTGGCGGATGTCGAAGCGTCGCCCGGATCAGGTCGGCGCGTCGAAGCACTCGGCGGCGGTCGCCAGGCCACGCTCGAGCAGCTCGTCCCCGGCAATCAGCGGCGACCGCACACGCAGCACGTTGTGGTAGGTGCCGCAGAAGCAACAGGCAGCAACAACGCAGCAGAAATGACACCATAAGCCTCACGGGATCGGCAGTCGTGCCGAAAACGCTTTTGTAGTGCATCTGCACCGCCTGCGCCAGCACCACGGCAGCGCCAGGCCGGCGCCTATCAGGAAAGCCCATGGTTCGAGCTTGCGTTTCAACTGGTCTGGCGATCGCCTTGCTGGCCATCGTCACCAGTCCTTTGGTCAACGCCGTCGAGGAGCCAGCCGAACCGGAAGCCACTCCGGCTCCGGTCGCTGTCGATCGCCCGCCGCTGCCCTCGCGCAGCGCGACCATGGCCGCTGACCTGTTGCGCCAACTGCCGCCCAGCGAGTTCATCAGCCTGAACGCGGATAAGGACGACTTCGTTGCGCTCTGGCGCCCCGCCAATGTGGCTGACCCCAAGGGTGTCATCGTCCTGTTGCCTGGCGCGGGCGAAAGCACTGACTGGCCGCGCGGCATCGGCCCGCTGCGTCGTGGCCTGCCGGACCACGGTTGGCACACCCTGAGCCTGAGCCTACCGGACTCGCCGGGCTTGCTGTTACCGCCGGCCACGGAGCAAACGCCCGAGCAGCCGACCGACGCGCCCGAAACCGAGACAGAACAGCCCAGCGAAGATCCGCCGCCAAGCGAGGCCGGCTATCTGCCTGAAGAAGCCGCAGCAGCGCCAGGCGAATCGGCAGCCGACGACGGCGACGCGCAAGCCCCGGCCGAAACGGCCACGCCCAAGCCTGAGCCTGAGCAGGCCGAGCAGATCACCGCACGCATCGAGGCGGCCCTGGCCTTCGCCCGCAGCAGACAACCTGCAGCGATTGTGCTGCTAGGCCAGGGGACAGGCGGCTATTGGGCGGCCCGCTATCTTCAGCAACGGGCGCCGGCGGATGTCAGGCATCTGCTGGTGATCCAGCCGCGCCAACCGGAAGGACAGGACGAGCCGCTTGCGCAGCTGGTGCCGACCCTCAAGCTGGCCACCGGGGACTTCTATTACAAGGACTCAGGGAACGAGCAACGGACAGCTCGCGAGCGACTGAACGCCAGCCGCCGAATCCAGCACCCGGCCTATCGCCAAGTCGGATTACCCCAGCAGACCGGCGATCGCCCCTCCGATCAGGAAGCGCTTGTTCGACGAGTCCGCGGCTGGCTCAAGCGAGAAATAGAAGCGCCGACCGGCTCGCGCTAACGAAAGCCGCGCCGCTCGCGAATCAGGCCATAGGCATGGTGCAGTTCGCGGGTCCGCTCGGTTGCCTCGCGCACCTCGATGGCGGTTGCGCCGGCACCGGCCTGCTTGTCCGGGTGGTGCTTGCTGAGCAGGCGCCGATAGGCCCTTTTGATGGCCTTCGGCTCGCTGTCGGCTCGGACTCCCAGCAACCGCAATGCCTGCTCGTAGGCCCCACCGGGGTTGCTCGGCGCGCCCTGGCGGCGCCCCCCTTGCTGGTCCAGCGCCGCCACGGCCACCGAATCCCAGCCCATCCACTTGCCCCAGAGCATGATCAACTCATGCTCACGCGCATCGATCTGCCCCTGTGCCCTGGCCATACGCCAGCAGGCTTGCAGGAGCGCCTTCGCTTCATCCTGCCGCCCCCTTAATCTTTGCAAGGGCTCGCGTAGCCCGTCGCCACTGGATTTGCCGCGGTAAAAGGCATCGATCGCCATGCGTTGTTGAGGAGCGGTCAACTGGAGCCGGCGCATCTCACTGCGGGCGGCCTGGATGTGTGCCTCGCTGATACGCCCGCCGCTTTTCGCCAAGCGTCCGAGCAGGAAAAACAGCAAGTCATTGCCCTGCGTCAGCGGTTTGGCCCTTGCTAGCAGTTGCCGAACACTCGCCCAGGAGTCGAGCCCGAAGCGACGATCCAGCACCTGCCCGATCAGTGCACCCAACAGGGCGCCCGGAATGCTCGCCAGCAGCCAGCCTGCGAGTGCGCCTAGAAACGTGATTGGCCAGAACATTCAGCGCTGAGCCTCGAGGATGCGCTCGACTTCAGCCAGACGTTCATGCGTCCCAACGTCAATCCAGCGCCCGCGATAATGCTCACCGCTCAGCTTGCCCACAGCCATCGCCTGGCGCAGCAGAGGCGCAAGTTTGAACGCACCGGCACGGCACCCGGCAAACAATTGCGGGCTGAGTACGGCGATGCCGCTGTAGGTCAGCGTCGCGGTGTCTGCGTCGCCAATGCAGCCGTCGATCAAGCTGAAATCGCCTTTGAGGTTATGCGCCGGATTGTCCACCAGCACCAGATGCGCCAATCCTTTGAGTGGCCGCTTCAGCGCACCAAAGTCATAATCGGTCCAGATATCGCCATTGACCACGATAAAAGGCTCCGCCCCCAGCAGCGGCAAGGCACGATGAATCCCCCCGCCGGTCTCCAGTGGCTCGCCCTCGGCTGAGTACTGGATGCGAACGCCCAAACGCCGACCGTCACCGAGGTACGCCTCGATCTGTTCACCCAGCCAGGCATGATTGATCACCAGCTCGTCGATACCGGCCTCGGCCAGCGCCCGGATGTGGTACTCGATCAGCGGCACGCCGCGCGCGCGGACCAGCGGTTTGGGTGTGTGCAAGGTCAGGGGCCGGAGGCGCTCGCCCTTGCCCGCCGCCAGGATCATCGCCCTCATGATGCAACGGGCCCCTGCGGCAACCCTTGCAGCAGTCGCTTGAGATCGGCCAGTTCAGGGCGGCGCTCCAGCACGGTGTCGAGATAAGCGAAAAAGCGCGGCACGTCGCCCAGGTAGCGTGGCTTGCCGTCACGGTGACAGATTCGCGCAAAGATACCGATGACCTTGAGGTGGCGCTGCAGGCCCAGCAGATCGCTGGCGCGATGGAACTCGGCGAAGCTCTCCTGCACCGGCACCCCCCGCGCGCGCGCGCAATCCCAGTAACCCTGCAGCCAGCCAAGCACCCGCTCTTCCGGCCAACTGAGAAAGGCATCCTTGAACAGCGAGGTGATGTCATAGGTGACCGGGCCGATCACGGCGTCCTGAAAATCCAGTACGCCGGGGTTCGGCTCGCTGAGCATCAGATTGCGTGGCATATAGTCGCGATGCACCAGCACTGTTGGCTGGGCCAGCGCCGAGTCGATCAGCACACGGCAGGCTTGATCCCACAGCTGCTGCTCATCCGCCGTAAAGCTGTGGCCCAGATGCCGTTGCACATACCACTCAGGAAACAGCTGCAGCTCGCGGCGCAGCAGGGCTTCGTCATAGGAAGGCAGCGCTGCTTGGCTGGCGTTGGCCTGGAACCTCAGCAGCGTCGAAATGGCGTCAGCGAAGAGCGCATCAGCATTATCGCCGTCGATCACGTCCAGGTAGGTCTGCCGACCGAGATCGCTGAGCAGCAAGAAGCCCCGCTCGAGGTCGGCCGCGAGGATTTCCGGCACATGCACGCCAGCCTCGGCCAGTATTGCCGCAATGTTCACGAACGGCTGGCAGTTCTCCTGGGGCGGTGGCGCGTCCATCAGGATAAAGCTGTGCTGCCCTGCCTCCCACCGAAAGTAACGACGGAAGCTGGCGTCACTGCTGGCAGCAACCAGCGACACCTCGGGCACGTCGCCCCAGCCGCGACGAGCGAAAAGCGCGTGCAGATGAGGCTCCAGCCAGGCGTTGAGGTCCAGCAGACGTTGATCATGTTGCGGCATATCAGGGGCTCTCCACGGCGCTAGCCGATAGGCAGGTCATGCTTTATTATCCAGCATCTTTTTCAGCCCATCGAGAGGCGTGCGGCCCAGCCAGGCCGATGGCTCGCCGCAAGCACGGACCAAAAAACAAGATGGCAGTCAAAAATCCCGCTCTTCGTAACACATTCCCTCTATTGGTAACCGGCGGTTTGCTCGCACTGCAACCTGTAGCGACGCCCATGGTTATCGCAGCCGAACAGTTTGCCTGCCAACCAGGCGCCGACGGGGGTTGGAATTGCGCAGCGGATGCCGCCAGCCCGGCCCTGCCACCGCGTCCGACTCATCGTGGCACGTCTACTGGCGAGACCACTAGCGCCAAGCCCAGCGCCAGCAAGGCCGAGCGCCAGGCGGCCACTACCAAACTGGTCACCGAAAGCAAGGGCCGCGCACTGGCCTCGCGCAGTGCCGATTACAGCCATCTGGACTGGGTGCCGCGCGATCGGCTGACCAATGCACAGCTGGCCGAGACAGGTCCGTACTGTGCCGGTAGCTATGTTGAACCAAACCGCCCCGGTCAGTTCGACGACACGCCGATGAGCGAGGCACCGACCTACGTATCGGCCAAAGCGACCCGTTACGAGCAACAGCAGGAAATCGCCACACTGGCCGGCGACGTGGTACTTCGCCGGGGCAGCATCCAGGCCGAAGCAGACGAGGCGAGCCTGTACCAGCTGGAGAACCGCGGCGAGCTGAAAGGCAATGTCCGGCTGCGCGACGGCGGCGCACTGATGGTCGGTGACCGCGCTGAACTGCTCCTCGACACAGGTGAAGCGCAGATCGAAAACGCCGAATATGTGGTTCATGAAGGTAAGGTCCGCGGCAGTGCGCTGTATGCCAAGCGTGCCGAGGACGCGATCATCCGCCTCAAGGACGGGACCTATACCCGTTGCGAGCCGGGCGATAACGACTGGTACCTGCAAGGCAACAACGTCACCCTCAACCCGGCCACCGGCTTTGGCTCGGCAACCAACGTCACGCTTCGGGTCGAGGGCGTGCCGGTGTTTTACACGCCCTATATCTCCTTCCCGATCGATGATCGTCGCCAGTCCGGCTTCCTCACGCCCAGCATCAGCAGCTCCAGCGATACCGGGCTGTCATTGGTCACCCCGTATTATTTCAACCTGGCGCCGAATTTCGACGCCACGCTCTACCCGAACTACATGACCGATCGCGGCCTGCTGATGGAAGGTGAGTTCCGTTACCTGACCCGCCGCAGCGAAGGCCAGTTCGGCGCCGCCTACCTGGATGACAGCAGCGACGACCGCAAGCTGCAGTCCGAGTATGAGGATCAGCGCTGGATGTACAGCTGGCAACACCGTACCGGCCTGGACACACGATGGCTGGCGGAAGTCGACTACACCGACATCAGCGATCCCTATTATTTCCAGGACCTGGACACCCAGCTGGACATCGATCAGCCGGATCATCTGGACCAGCGGGGCACCCTGACTTACCGCGCACCGTCCTACACGGCCCAGTTGAACGTACAGGCTTACGAGCGCGCAACCGTTGCCGATATCACACCCTACGAGCGCCTGCCGCAGCTGACATTGAACGGCGCATTACCGTTTCAGCCGGGTGGATTGCGGTTCGCTTACGACACCGAGTTCGTCAGCTTCCAGCGCAGCCTGCGCAGCGGCAACTTTATCAACGAAGATGGCAATCCTGAACGTTGGTATGACGATCGCTTGAGTGGCCTGACGCGCGCGGAAGGCGAGCGTCTCCACCTTGAGCCGGGCGTCAGCCTGCCGCTCGATTGGAGCTGGGGCTTCGTCCGGCCGTCGATTAAATACGCGTACACCAAGTACGACCTGACGCTGGACAATACCGGCCGCCGCCAGGTGAGCGACTTCAGCGACTCGCCTGACCGCAGCGTACCGATCTTGAGCGTCGACAGCGGCCTGTACTTCGACCGCGATACCCAGTGGTTCGGCAAGAGCTACCGTCAGACCCTCGAACCGCGGATGTTCTACCTGTACGTACCGGAAGAAGACCAGGATGACATTCCGGTGTTCGATACCGGTGAAAACACCTTCGGCTACTCCTCGCTGTGGCGTGACAACCGCTTCTCCGGCAGGGACCGTATAGGCGATGCCAACCAGCTCTCGCTGGGCGTGACCAGTCGCTGGATCGATCCGAGCGGGCTGGAGCGTCAGCGCTTGAGCGTTGGTCAGATCATCTACTTCCGCGACCGCGAAGTGCAGTTGCCGGGCCTCGAAAATCGCCCAGGCACAACCTCCGGCGTATCGCCATATGCCCTTGAGTACCTGTATCACTACAACCGCGACTGGCGCTTCACCTCGACGTTCAATTGGGACCCGGATCAGGGCCAAACGCAGTCAGGCAGCGCCATGTTCCACTATCAGCCAGCTGACAATCCGCGGAAGATCGTCAACTTCGGCTATCGCTATCGCAACGACACCGTGCGGTTCGACCAGGCCACCGGGCAGTGGACCTATGGCGGCGACTACGGCACGCCGGGTTCGCCTGAGTACATCGAGGATTACTACAAGATCAACCAGCACGACATCTCCACCATCTGGCCAATCCTGCCGCAGTGGAGCGTGATCGCACGCTGGCAGCACGACTACAGTCGCAATCGGACACTGGAGGCCTTTGGTGGCTTCGAGTACGACAGTTGCTGCTGGAAGCTGCGCCTGATCAATCGCTACTGGATCGACTACGACGAAACCAGTCTCAACCCATCGCAGAACGACGAGCCGGACAACGGCATCTTTCTGCAAATCGTCCTCAAGGGACTCGGCGGCGTCTTCGGCAGCTCGACCGAGACATTCCTCGACGAAGGCATACAAGGTTACCGTGAACGTGAAGATCAAGCTTTCTGATTGCCTGCGCCCCCTGCTGGCGGGCGCCCTATTGCTGGGCAGCGCGACTGCTGCCCTGTCCGCGGCGGCCGAGGTTCGACAGCTCGACCGTATCGTCGCGATCGTGGACAATGACGTGATCATGCAAAGCCAGCTGGACCAACGGGCCCGCGAAGTACAGCAGACCATCGAGAAACGCGGCGCGGAAATGCCGCCCGCGGACGTCATGCAACAACAGGTGCTGGAACGGCTGATCAGCGAAAATCTGCAGTTGCAGATCGGCGAACGTTCGGGCATCCGTATTTCCGATGAAGAGCTGAACCAGGCGATGAGCACCATCGCCCAGCGCAACAACATGACCCTGGACCAGTTCCGCGCGGCCCTTGAGCGCGACGGCCTGAGCCTCGACACCGCTCGTGAGCAGATTCGCCGCGAAATGGTCATCAGCCGGGTGCGCCAGCGCCGGATTGCAGAGCGTATTCAGGTATCGAACCAAGAGGTGGAAAACTTCCTGGCTTCAGACCTCGGCAAGTTGCAGCTATCCGAAGAATACCGGCTGGCCAATATCCTGATCCCGGTGCCGGAGTCGGCTGATTCGGCGACGATCCAGGCCGCTGAAAAAGCCGCGATGGACATCTATCAGCAACTTCAGCAAGGCGCCGACTTCGCAAAAATGGCCGTCTCACGCTCGGCCAGTGAAAACGCACTGGAAGGCGGCGATATGGGCTGGCGCAAGGCCGCCCAGCTGCCACCGCCATTCGATACCGAAGTCAGCAGCATGGCGGTCGGCGACATCACCCCACCGGTGCGTACCCCGCCGGGCTTCATCCTGCTAAAAGTGCTCGACAAGCGGGGCGGCGATACTCAGGTACGTGACGAGGTCCATGTTCGCCACATTCTGATCAAGCCGAGTCAAATCCGCAGCGAAGAAGAAAGTCGACGCCTGATCCAGCGACTGCATGACCGCATTCAGGCCGGCGAGCGCTTTGCCGATCTGGCGAAGAATTTTTCCGAGGACCCTGGCTCGGCACTGAACGGCGGTGATCTCAACTGGATCGACCCCGGCTCGCTGGTTCCGGAGTTCCGTGAAGTCATGGCCAATACGGCCAGTGGACAGCTGTCCGAACCCTTCAAAACGCCGTATGGCTGGCACATCCTGGAAGTGCTCGGGCGCCGCGCCACGGATGCCAGCGAAGAGTTCCGCGAGCAACAGGCCCTGTCTTTGCTACGCAACCGTAAGTACGAGGAAGAGCTGCAAAACTGGCTACGCCAGATTCGCGACGAAGCCTACGTCGAAATCAGGATCTGAGCTGCAAGCTGCAAGCTGCAAGCTGCAAGCTTGTTCAGCGTGGTGGCTGGCGCCGAAAGGCTGTCGAGCTTTTGCATCGTTCGTCGCCCTTGCTTGTCACTTGCAGCTTGAGGGTTGCCGCTTTTTTGCATGAGGTTGCCATGATTGCTTCCCGCCCATTCGCCGTCACCCCCGGCGAGCCCGCCGGTATCGGTCCCGACCTCTGTTTGCTGCTCGCACGCGATAGCCACCCTCACGCATTGGTCGCCATCGCCAGTGCCGAGCTGCTACGCACCCGTGCAGTTGAGCTTGGACTGGACATCAGCCTGATCGACGTTGCCCCGGGCAGCTGGCCGAACCAGCCGGCGCCCGCCAACAGCCTGTATATCTGGGACACGCCACTCGCTGCGCCCGCCATAAGCGGCCAGCTCAACCCGGCGAACGCCGACTATGTCCTGGCGACGCTGACACGTGCGGGTAACGGATGCCTTGATGGCAGTTTCGCCGGGATGATCACCGCGCCGGTACACAAGGGGGTCATCAACGAGGCGGGCATTCCATTCTCTGGACACACCGAGTTCCTCGCAGAGCTGACCGGGACCGAACAGGTCGTCATGATGCTCGCCACCGGCGGTCTGCGGGTCGCACTGGTGACCACGCATCTCCCTCTCAAGGACGTCGCCACCGCCATCACCGCCGAGCGGCTGCAGCGTGTGACGCGCATACTGCACAACGACCTGGTAACACGATTCGGCATTGCCCATCCCCGGATTCTGATCTGCGGGCTCAACCCCCATGCTGGCGAGGGCGGACATCTGGGCCGTGAAGAAATCGAAATCATCGAGCCAGCGCTGGAGACCCTGCGACGCGACGGGCTCGACCTGATCGGCCCGCTACCGGCGGACACAGTGTTCACGCCCAAACACCTGGAACACTGCGACGCGGTACTGGCGATGTACCACGATCAGGGCCTGCCGGTGCTCAAGTACAAGGGCTTTGGCGCAGCCGTCAACGTCACGCTGGGACTGCCGATCGTCCGCACCTCGGTCGACCACGGCACCGCCCTGGACCTTGCAGGCACTGGCCGAATCGACACCGGCAGCCTGCAAGTCGCGCTGGAAACGGCGTATCAGATGGCTGGCAGCTCGAACTAGTGCCGCAAGCCGAGAGGATGCCGACTCCAGGCGCACCTGTTAAGCTTCGCGTCTTTGCATTTTCGCTTTACGCTCTTGCTTGATGCTTGCGGCTTGAAGCTGGGAGCTGCCTTCATGTCCGACTACCAACACCGTGCGCGCAAGCGTTTCGGCCAGAATTTCCTTCACGACGCGGGCGTGATCCATCGCATCCTGCGCTCCATCCACGCCAAGCCGGGCGAGCGGATCGTCGAGATCGGTCCGGGCCAGGGCGCACTGACCGAGGGCCTGCTCGACAGCGGCGCGCACCTAGACGTGGTCGAGCTGGACCTGGACCTGATTCCGATCCTGCAACAGAAATTCGTCGACCGCGAAAACTTCGCCCTGAACCAGGGCGACGCGCTGAAATTCGACTTCGCCCAGTTAAGCTCGGAGCCAAACAGCCTGCGCATCGTTGGCAACCTGCCGTACAACATCTCCACGCCGCTGATCTTTCACCTGCTCGATTACGCCAGCCTGATCCGCGACATGCACTTTATGTTGCAGAAGGAAGTGGTCGAGCGCCTCGCCGCGGCGCCAGGTGGTGGCGACTGGGGGCGGCTGTCGATCATGGTGCAGTACCACTGCCGCGTCGAACATCTGTTCAACGTGGGACCTGGCGCGTTCAACCCGGCGCCAAAAGTCGACTCGGCCATCGTGCGCCTGGTCCCGCACGAGGTGTTGCCGCATCCTGCGCGCGATCACCGGCAGTTGGAGACCGTGGTTCGCCAGGCCTTCAGTCAGCGCCGCAAGACGCTGCGCAACACCCTCAAGGGGCTGCTGGACGCAGATGCCATCGCCGCCGCCGACGTCGATGGAAGCCTGCGCCCGGAACAGCTGGACCTCGCCGCGTTCGTAAGACTATCGGATCAATTATTTGCCCGCGGCTGAAAGCGACCTGCGCGAAGGAGCACACCATGCCTGAAGACCTCCGCTACCGGATCGACGTCAATGTCCGCCCGGCCTACCTCACCGACCAGTCACAGCCAGAACAAAACCGTTTTGCCTTTGCCTACACCGTAACCATCGAAAACAAGGGCCAGCTCACTGCGCAGTTGCTGTCACGCCACTGGATCATCACCGACGGGGACGGTCAGGTTCAGGAAGTGCGCGGCGAAGGCGTGGTGGGTGAACAGCCGGTACTAGCCCCCGGCCATCGCCATGTCTACACCAGCGCCACGCTGATGGCCTCACGCGTCGGCACGATGCAGGGCAGTTATCAAATGCTCGCCGAGGACGGGCACCGCTTCGATGCCATGATCGAGCCGTTTCGGCTGGCCGTACCTGGAGCCCTGCATTGACTACCTATGCTGTCGGCGACCTGCAAGGCTGCCTCGAACCCTTGCTCTGTCTTCTCAAGCAAGTCGACTTCAGCCCGTCACGCGACTGCCTGTGGCTGGTGGGCGACCTGGTCAACCGCGGCCCACAATCGCTCGAAGCATTGCGCTTCGCGCGCGACCTGGGCAGTTCGGGTGTCACCGTTCTGGGTAATCATGACCTGCACCTGCTGGCCGTCACCCACAAGGTCGAGCGGCTGAAGAAGTCCGACACGCTCCAGCCAATTCTCGATGCACCCGACCGAGCCGACCTGATCTTCTGGCTGCGTCAGCAGAAATTGATCCACCACGATGCCGAACGCCAGGCCACCATGGTCCATGCCGGCATTCCCCCGCAATGGACACTGAGCAAATCCCTGCGCCGTGCGGCCGAGGTCGAGCAGGCGCTTCGCGATGACGCCATGCTGCAACCCTTCCTCGACGGCATGTACGGTAACCAGCCGGCCAAGTGGAGCAAGGGGCTGCACGGCATCCCGAGGTTGCGGCTGATCACCAACTATTTCACCCGCATGCGCTTCTGCAAAGCTGACGGCACCCTAGACCTCGAAGCCAAAGAAGGCCTCGACTCAGCACCCGCCGGGTTCGCGCCCTGGTTCAGCCATCCCACTCGCAAAACCCGCGGCAAAAAGATCATTTTCGGCCACTGGGCCGCGCTGGAAGGCAACTGCGACGAGCCGAACGTATACGCGCTGGACACCGGCTGCGTATGGGGCAATTCCATGACACTGATGAATGTGGACAGCAACGAACTGTACAGTTGCGACTGTGAGGCCAAGCCATGACCGAGTTCAAACGTATTTCACCCGAGCAGGCGCAGTCGCTGCGCCGAGAAGGCGGCGTGATCGTCGACATCCGCGACCCGAACAGCTTCGCCAATGGCCACGTCACCGGCTCGACACATCTGGACAATCAATCCTTGCCAGACTTCATTGCAACCGCGGATCTCGACCAACCGCTGATAGTCGTCTGTTACCACGGCAACTCCAGCCAGAGCGCAGCCGCCTATCTGGTAGGCCAGGGTTTTTCAGAGGTCTACAGCCTTGACGGCGGCTTCGAGCTTTGGCGACAGGCGTTCCCGCAAGAGACTGAACAAGGCGATCGCGCCTAAAAACTCACTCCACCCCAGGCCGCAGCTAATGCGGCTTTGAGCCTCGCTTCCGACGAAACGCAGCGGCAATAACACTTCTCTATACTTGAACTTGCCGAATCCGAACTATCCTTCAGTTCAGGCCATCCAAACAGGTAGAAGCCGTGCAGCGGCTACCGGGCCTCAGTTTCGACCATTAGGTGTTCGGGGGGACTCCAAGGCCGACCAGTCGGCCGCACCTGAATGCCTGATGACAACACCGGCTCCGAGCATCGTCCGAGGTGAAGTCATGAGCATTTTCAGCCATTTCCAGCAACGATTCGAAGCAACCCGCCAGGAAGAATATTCGCTTCAGGAATATCTCGACCTGTGCAAGGAAGACCGGGGTACTTATGCAACTGCCGCCGAGCGCCTGTTGATGGCAATTGGCGAGCCCGAACTGATCGACACGTCCGCCGACTCGAGGCTTTCGCGGATTTTTTCCAACAAAGTCATCCGCCGGTACCCCGCCTTTGAAGACTTCCACGGGATGGAAGATTGTATCGATCAGATCGTGTCCTATTTCCGCCACGCCGCGCAGGGCCTGGAGGAAAAGAAACAGATCCTCTATTTGCTGGGCCCGGTGGGCGGCGGCAAGTCATCGCTCGCCGAGAAGCTCAAGCAACTGATGGAGCGAGTACCCTTCTATGCGATCAAGGGCTCGCCAGTGTTCGAGTCGCCCCTGGGGCTGTTCAACCCGGCTGAAGATGCGCAGATCCTCGAAGAGGATTACGGCATCCCCCGTCGCTACCTCAGCTCGATCATGTCGCCCTGGGCCACCAAGCGCCTGCAGGAGTTCGGCGGTGATATCAGCCAGTTCCGCGTGGTCAAGCTCTATCCCTCGATCCTCAATCAGATCGCGGTGGCCAAGACCGAGCCGGGCGATGAGAACAACCAGGACATCTCGGCGCTGGTGGGCAAGGTCGATATCCGCAAGCTTGAAGAATTTCCGCAGAACGACGCCGACGCCTACAGCTACTCAGGCGCGCTGTGCCGCGCCAACCAGGGCATGATGGAGTTCGTCGAGATGTTCAAGGCACCGATCAAGGTGCTGCACCCGCTGCTGACCGCCACTCAGGAAGGCAACTACAACAGCACCGAGGGCCTTGGCGCGATTCCGTATAACGGCATTTTGCTGGCTCATTCCAACGAGTCGGAATGGCACACCTTCCGCAACAACAAGAACAACGAAGCCTTCATCGACCGCATCTACATCGTCAAGGTGCCGTACTGCCTGCGTGTGACCGATGAAATCAAGATCTACGACAAATTGTTGGTCAATAGCTCGTTGTCGAAAGCTCATTGCGCGCCTGACACGCTGAAGATGCTGGCGCAGTTCTCGGTGCTGAGCCGCCTGAAGGAGCCGGAAAACTCCAACATCTATTCAAAGATGCGGGTCTATGATGGCGAGAACCTCAAGGACACTGACCCCAAGGCCAAGTCGATCCAGGAGTACCGCGATACGGCCGGCGTCGACGAAGGCATGAACGGGCTCTCCACCCGCTTCGCCTTCAAGATCCTGTCGAAGGTGTTCAACTTCGATCCGCACGAGATCGCCGCCAATCCGGTGCATCTGTTGTACGTACTGGAACAGCAGATCGAGCAGGAGCAATTCCCAGCCGAGGTACGCGAGCGGTATCTGCGCTTCATCAAGGAGTACCTGGCGCCGCGCTACGTCGAGTTCATCGGCAAGGAAATCCAGACCGCTTACCTCGAGTCCTACAGCGAGTATGGCCAGAACATCTTCGACCGCTACGTGCTCTATGCGGACTTCTGGATTCAGGACCAGGAATACCGGGATCCGGAAACCGGTGAGATTCTCAACCGCATGGCGCTCAACGAAGAGCTGGAAAAAATCGAGAAACCAGCCGGCATCAGCAACCCCAAGGACTTCCGCAACGAGATCGTCAACTTCGTGCTGCGTGCCCGCGCCAGCAACAACGGCAAGAACCCGTCCTGGCTCAGCTACGAGAAGCTGCGGGTGGTGATCGAGAAGAAGATGTTCTCCAACACCGAGGACCTGCTTCCGGTCATCAGCTTCAACGCCAAGGCCAGCAAGGAAGATCAGAAGAAGCACAACGACTTCGTCGTGCGCATGGTCGAGCGCGGCTACACCGAGAAGCAGGTTCGCCTGCTCTCGGAATGGTATCTGCGGGTCCGTAAATCGCAGTAACCCCAAAAGCCGCTCAA
Organism: Stutzerimonas stutzeri; assembly: GCF_024448935.1. Lineage (GTDB taxonomy): Bacteria > Pseudomonadota > Gammaproteobacteria > Pseudomonadales > Pseudomonadaceae > Stutzerimonas > Stutzerimonas stutzeri_AO. The sequence continues at coordinate 102,221 of NZ_JAMOIE010000001.1, read as the reverse complement.
GGCTATTGGCCGTAGGCTGGACGGGAAAGCGGCTCGCTCGTCCAGCCTTCAGCCTCCAGCCTCAGCCCGGAGGGCTCGTATGAGTTACGTGATCGATCGCCGTCTGAACGGCAAAAACAAGAGCACCGTCAATCGCCAGCGCTTCTTGCAGCGATACCGGGGACACATCAAGAAAGCCGTGGAGGAGGCCGTTGGACGCCGCTCCATTACCGATATGGAGCACGGCGAACAGATCAGTATTCCCGGCCGGGACACCGATGAGCCGATCCTGCATCACGGTCGCGGCGGCCGGCAGACCATCGTGCATCCCGGCAACAAGGAGTTCGTTGCCGGTGAGCGCATTCCTCGCCCACAAGGCGGTGGCGGCGGCCAAGGGGCTGGCCAGGCCAGCAACAGCGGCGAAGGCATGGACGATTTCGTGTTCCAGATCACCCAGGAAGAATTCCTCGATTTCATGTTCGAGGATCTGGAATTGCCCAACCTGGTCAAACGCCACCTGAGCGGCACTGACACCTTCAAGACGGTCCGCGCCGGAATCAGCAACGAGGGCAATCCGTCTCGTATCAATATCGTTCGCACGTTGCGCTCGGCCCATGCGCGGCGCATCGCCCTGTCGGGCAGCAGCCGCGCCAAACTGCGCGAGGTCAAGGCTGAACTGGCACGCCTGAAGCTGGAGGAACCCGCCAACTTCACCGACATCCAGGCCGCCGAAGAGGAAATCGAACGGCTCAGCGCGCGCATTCACCGGGTGCCTTTTCTCGATACCTTCGACCTCAAGTACAACCTGCTGGTCAAGCACCCCAATCCCAGCTCCAAGGCCGTGATGTTCTGCCTGATGGACGTGTCCGGGTCGATGACTCAGGCCACCAAGGACATCGCCAAGCGCTTCTTCATCCTGCTGTACCTGTTCCTCAAGCGGAACTACGACAAGATCGAGGTGGTGTTCATCCGCCATCACACCAGCGCCAAGGAAGTCGACGAAGAAGAGTTCTTCTACTCGCGCGAAACGGGCGGCACCATCGTCTCCAGTGCCCTGAAAATGATGCAGGAGATCATGGCCGAGCGGTATCCGGCCAACGAGTGGAACATCTATGCGGCACAGGCCTCGGACGGCGACAACTGGAACGACGACTCTCCGGTTTGCCGGGACATTCTGATCAACCAGATCATGCCGTTCGTCCAGTATTTTTCCTACGTCGAAATCACCCCTCGCGAACACCAGGCACTGTGGTACGAATACAACCAGGTGGCCGAGGCCTTCGGCGACTCGTTCGCCCAGCAGCAGCTGGTGACTGCGGGAGACATTTATCCGGTGTTCCGCGAGCTCTTCCAGCGGCGCATGGCTAGCTGAGGTACGCAGCATGAAACGACAGCCCATTTCCACCGGCTCGGAATGGACCTTCGACCTGATCCGCGCCTACGACCGCGAGATCGGCCGCATCGCCGAGCGCTATGCGCTGGACACCTACCCCAACCAGATCGAGGTCATCACCGCCGAGCAGATGATGGATGCCTATGCCTCGGTAGGCATGCCGCTGGGCTACCACCACTGGTCCTACGGCAAGCATTTTCTCAGCACGGAGAAATCCTATACGCGCGGACAGATGGGCCTGGCCTACGAGATCGTGATCAATTCCGACCCCTGCATTGCTTACCTGATGGAAGAGAACACCATCACCATGCAGGCGCTGGTGATCGCCCACGCGAGCTATGGGCACAACAGCTTTTTCAAAGGCAACTACCTGTTCCGCACCTGGACCGACGCCAGCTCCATCATCGATTACCTGGTGTTTGCCAAGCAGTACATCATGCAGTGCGAGGAGCGCCACGGCATCGACGCGGTGGAGGACCTGCTCGATTCCTGCCACGCCCTGATGAACTACGGCGTCGACCGCTACAAGCGTCCCTACCCGATTTCCGCCGAGGAGGAACGGCGGCGGCAGAAAGACCGCGAAGAGCATCTGCAGAAGCAGATCAATGATCTGTGGCGGACCATTCCCAATTTCGGCGAAAAGGAAGACGCGCGTCAGCGCGACCAGCGCTTCCCCGCTGAACCACAGGAGAACATCCTTTACTTCATCGAGAAGCATGCGCCGCTGCTGGAGCCCTGGCAGCGTGAAGTGGTGAGAATCGTGCGCAAGATCGCACAGTATTTCTATCCGCAACGCCAGACGCAGGTCATGAACGAAGGCTGGGCGACCTTCTGGCACTACACGCTGCTCAACGACCTCTACGACGAAGGCCTGGTAACCGATGGCTTCATGATGGAGTTTCTCCAGTCACACACCAGCGTCATTTACCAGCCCGGCTTCGACAGCCCGTACTACAGCGGCATCAATCCCTACACCCTGGGCTTTGCGATGTACCAGGACATCCGCCGGATTTGCGAGCACCCCACCGAGGAAGACAAACACTGGTTCCCCGATATCGCCGGCAGCGACTGGCTCACCACGGTCAAGTTCGCGATGAACAACTTCAAGGACGAGAGTTTCATCCTGCAGTTCCTTTCACCCAAGGTCATCCGCGACCTCAAGCTGTTCAGCATCCTCGACGACGACCGCAAGGATGAACTGCTGGTCCCTGCCATCCATGATGAAAACGGCTATCACGCCATCCGCGAACTGCTTGCAGCCCAATACAACCTCGGTAACCGCGAACCCAATGTGCAGGTCTGGAGCGTCGATCGCCGCGGTGATCGCTCGCTGACCCTGCGCCACCAGCAGCACGACCGCAAACCCTTGGGCGGCTCCACCGATGAGGTCCTCAAGCACCTGCATCGGCTCTGGGGGTTCGACGTGCACCTGCAATCGATGCAGGATGACAAGCTGATCGCCACGCACCACATGCCACCGAGAGTCGAGGCGGATGTCGAGGCCAAGTACCCCGCTATGCACCTGGCGCTGCCGCCCATCTGACGGGTACACATCACTTCAGATCGAATCCCCGAGAGCAGTCGCAGCTTGCTGCATCGGGGCATTGGTTTATCCTCCGCCGCAATGGAGGACTGCATGCGAATCTATAAAGTCGGCGGAGCGGTACGTGACCGGTTGCTGGGGCGCCCTGTGACCGAGGTGGACTGGGTGGTCGTCGGCGCCAGTGCCGAAGAGATGCAGGCCAAGGGTTTTCGCCCGGTGGGCGCAGATTTCCCGGTGTTCCTCCATCCGGTCACGGGTGAGGAATACGCACTGGCCCGCACCGAGCGCAAGAGCGGTCGCGGTTACGGCGGGTTCACCTTCTATGCCAGCCCCGAAGTGACCCTCGAAGAAGACCTGATCCGCCGCGACCTGACCATCAACGCCATGGCCGAGGATGAGCAGGGCCAGCTGATCGATCCCTACGGCGGCCAGGCCGACCTCGCCGCCCGCCAGCTCAGGCACGTATCCCCCGCCTTCGCCGAAGATCCTTTAAGGGTGTTGCGCGTGGCGCGCTTTGCCGCGCGTTATGCCGAACTCGGCTTTAGCGTGGCGCCCGAAACCCAGGCGCTGATGCGTCAGCTCGCCGAATCAGGTGAGCTGCTGGCGTTGACACCGGAACGCAGCTGGAAGGAAATCGCCCGCGCGCTGATGGAGCCTCGCCCTGACGTGTTCATACAGGTCTTACGCGACTGCGGCGCCTTGAAGGAGCTGTTTCCGGAAATCGACCGGCTGTTCGACGAGACGTTACAGCTCAAGGATGGTACCCGGCCCGGCAAGCACACGCTGGAGGTGCTACACAGATGCGCCGCTCATGCTCAGCCCCTAACAGTGCGCTGGGCCTGTCTGCTGATGCCGCTGGGGCAGACAGCTGACCTCGATGCGCCGCGTACGGAAACGACCAGAACATCGCCAATCGACATCGTCAGCGCGCGTTACAAGGTGCCGCGGGACTGCCAGGAACTGGCCAGACTGGTCGGCGAATTCCACTCGCTCGGCCATCAGGCCATGTCACTGCCGGCGCAGACGTTGTTCGAGTTGCTGCAGCATTTCGACATCTACCGCCGCCCGGAACGCTTCGAGCAGTTCGTCGTCTGCTGCGCTATGGACGCGCAGAGCGGTCACCAGGGGCACGCCTATCCGCAGGCCGAATACCTGCGCGGAGCCGTCGAGCATGTCCGCGCGGTACAGGTGAAACCGCTCATTGAACAGGGTTACAAGGGCGCGGAGCTGGGCGAAGCACTCAAACGCGAACGACTGGAGGCTGTCCGCCAGTACCAACGCCTCCATCAAGGCAACGCCAGCTGATCAGCGCTTGCCGTGCTGCAGCGCGAGGAACCCGCGCTCGTCACAAGGCGAAGTCAGCGCGGGTGCGCGGCAGACACCAACGACGCTGGCGTCAACTCCTCGCCCTTCCACTGGAAACGCACGGGCCAAAGCTGCTGCTCGATGGCCGATTCCCGCCACAATTCAGCGAAGCAGCGCCCGGCCTCGGGATGCATCATGTCCGGTGCCAGCAAGGCCAGTGGCCAGAGCACGAAAGCGTTTTTCAGCGTCTCCGGCCGCGGCAGTTGCAAGCCATGAAAATTGCCCTGCAGATCGCCATACAACAACACATCGATATCCAGTGGCAGACCTTTGCGGTCCGGCGCGTAGCGACCGTTGTCCGCTTCGATGAACTTGAGCCGTCGGTCCAGCTCCATCAAGGGCAACTCGGTGCTACCGGAGACCACAAGGTTGTAGAAATGGTCACCCGTGTAGCCCACTGCAAGGCTTTCAAACACGGGTGAACAGCGCATGTCCCCGAGCAGCTTTTCCAGCGCATCGAGACCGGCAATCAGATTCCGTTCACGGCGATTATTGCTGCCGAGCCCCAGCAGTACGCGAGTCAGTGGCATCCGCGTTCGATCTCCACACCCAACGCCTTGGCGCGCGGGTTGACGCCCGGCTTGGTCACCCGTAGCCGCAACCAGGGAATGCCGAACTCACTCATCAGGGCAGCAGCCAGGCGTTCAGCAAAGGTTTCCACCAGCTCGAAGCGTGACGCTTGAGCGAAACGATCGATGGCGACAATCACTTCGGCATAGTCCAACGCTTTATCCAGTTCGTCGTTCTGGGCGGCGGGACGGATGTCCCAGCCGAGGGTCAGATCCAGCCGCAAGCATTGTCGAATGCCGCGTTCCCAATCATAGGCGCCGATCAGCGTAGCCACTTCCAGCCCTTCGATGAACACTGTATCCACGCAACGTTCTCCCTCGGCACGACAATTTCATGACTGCCCGTTAGACTCAGGAGCTCCTTGCCCCGGATGACTGCCATGTTCTGGCAATTAGCACTGCTCGCCTATCTGACCGGCTCGCTTTCGTTCGCCATTCTACTCAGTCGCCTGACCGGCGCACCCGATCCACGCGCCGGCGGTTCCGGCAATCCCGGCGCCACCAACATGCTGCGACTGGCCGGCAGAGGACTGGCCATCAGCACCCTGTTCGGTGACCTGCTCAAGGGTTTGCTGCCCGTGCTGCTCGCCGCAGCGCTAGGCCTGACCATCGAGCAACAGGCCTGGATCGGCCTCGCAGCGGTGCTGGGGCACGCATATCCCGTGTATTTCCGCTTCCGTGGCGGCAAAGGCGTAGCCACCGCTGCCGGCGCCCTGCTTGGCCTGCACCCACCAACCGCCTTGCTAGCTCTGGCTATCTGGCTGGTTGTGTTCAAACTGTCGCGCACCAGCTCCTTGGCTGCGCTGGCCGCAATGCCACTCTGCCTGCCTCTGCTCGCCTGGATGCAGCCTGAGGCGCTCCGGCCTATGACATCGCTGGCCGTACTTATCGTCTGGCGTCACCGAAACAACTTGCGCGACCTGTCCGCAGGCAAAGAGCGGCATTTCTAGACAGCTCACATTCAAACTGCCGGCAACGACTCCATCGGCCAGCGTGCCTGTACCGAAATCTCGGGGCCTTCCTGCTGACCAGCAAGCAAACGCTGGCAGCCGGCATAGGCGATCATCGCCCCGTTGTCGGTGCAGAAACGGGGCCGAGCATAGAACACCCGCCCCTTCAGCTCAGCAAGCATCGCTTCAAGACTCTGGCGCAGCGAAGTGTTGGCGCTCACGCCTCCGGCAATGACCAGGCTGTGCAGCCCCGTCTGCTTCAGCGCACGCCGGCATTTGATGGTCAGCGTATCGACCACGGCCTGCTGAAAAGCCAAGGCGATATCGCAGCGGGTCTGCTCACCGTCGTCGCCGGCGCTCTGACGTTGCTGCCAAGTCGTCAGCGTGGCTGTCTTGAGGCCGCTGAAACTGAAATCCAGCCCGGGCCGATCGGTCATTGGCCGGGGGAAAGTGAACCGACCCGGCGTGCCGCGCTCGGCAAGCGCTGCGATTTCCGGACCGCCCGGATAGCGCAGCCCCATCAGCTTGGCGGTCTTGTCGAAAGCCTCGCCAGCGGCATCGTCCACCGACTCGCCCAGCAGCTCATAGCGTCCAATGCCATCGACCCGAACCAATTGGGTATGCCCACCGGAAACCAGTAACGCGACGAAGGGAAACGCCGGCGGTTGCTCTTCGAGCATCGGCGCCAGCAGATGTCCTTCCATATGGTGCACACCGATTGCCGGCACACCCCAGGCAAGCGCCATCGCCTGTGCGCAAGAGGCGCCAACCAGTAGCGCGCCCACCAGGCCGGGGCCGGCCGTATACGCCACCGCGTCGATCTGGCTGGATTCGCGCCCGGCCTCTTCGAGCACCTGACGGATCAGCGGCAACATCCGCTTGACGTGATCACGCGAGGCCAGCTCCGGCACCACCCCGCCATACACGCGGTGCAGGTCGATCTGACTGAACAGCGCGTCGGCCAACAGGCCGCGCTCGCTGTCATACAGTGCAACACCGGTCTCGTCACATGAAGTTTCCAGCCCCAGCACCAGCATGGGCACGACCTTTCCTAAGGAGCGAATGAAGCCGCGCATATTAATCGCCGGGGCCAGCGACCGACCAGCGCTTTTCGATAAGGGGCTTTGCATTCCACGCGGCAAGGCGTTAACATCCGCAACCCTTAAAACCAGCGTGCTCGCGATAGTTGCCGACGCGCGTTGTAACCGGTAAACAAGTGAAGGTACGTCCTGGATGCCCAACGTTAAAGTTAAAGAGAACGAACCATTCGACGTAGCTCTGCGTCGCTTCAAGCGTTCTTGCGAAAAGGCCGGTGTTCTGGCCGAAGTCCGCAGCCGTGAGTTCTATGAAAAGCCTACTGCTGAGCGCAAGCGCAAAGCTGCTGCCGCAGTCAAGCGTCACGCCAAGAAAGTGCAGCGCGAACAGCGCCGCAGCGTTCGCCTGTACTGAGCCAGTACTGCTGACGCCGCATCAAGCCCGGCCACTGCCGGGCTTTGCATTGAAATAGACTCCGCTTCGCCAGCTGGCGAATGGTCGGAGTTTTTTCATTCCGGCCTGAACACCGCGAGCGTATTCTCATACCCTATGGCCGGCTTGATCCCGCAATCATTCATTGATGACCTGCTCAACCGCTCCGACATCGTCGAGGTGGTGAGTTCGCGCATCCAACTGAAAAAAGCGGGCAAGAACTACACCGCCTGCTGCCCGTTCCACAAGGAAAAGACCCCCTCATTCAGCGTCAGCCCGGACAAGCAGTTCTACTACTGCTTCGGCTGCGGCGCTGGCGGCAACGCGCTCGGCTTCATCATGGATCACGACAGCCTGGACTTCCCCCAGGCTGTCGAAGAGCTGGCCAAGCGCGCCGGCATGGACGTGCCGCGCGAAGAAAGCGGCCCGGGACGCAGGCCACGCCAGCCCGTGGACTCGCCGCTGTACCCCCTGCTCGAATCCGCCGCCGAGTACTACCGGCAGTCTCTCAAGGGGCACCCGGCGCGCAAGGCTGCAGTGGAATACCTGAAAGGCCGAGGTCTGTCCGGCATTATTGCCCGGGATTTCGGGCTCGGCTTCGCCCCGCCCGGCTGGGACAACCTGATGAAGCACCTGGGCGGCGATGCCCTTCAGCAGAAGGCCATGATCGACGCCGGACTGTTAATCGAAAACGTTGAAACCGGCCGGAGCTACGACCGCTTCCGCGATCGGGTAATGTTTCCGATCCGTGACAGCCGCGGGCGCGTCATTGCTTTCGGTGGACGCGTGCTGGGCGATGACAAGCCTAAATACTTGAATTCGCCGGAAACACCTGTCTTTCATAAAGGCCAGGAACTTTACGGGCTCTACGAGGCACGCAAGGCCAACCGCGACCTGGATGAAATCATGGTCGTTGAAGGCTACATGGACGTCATTGCACTGGCCCAGCAAGGGCTGCGCAATGCTGTAGCAACACTGGGCACAGCGACCAGTGACGAACACCTCAAGCGCCTGTTTCGTATCGTGCCCAGCGTGCTGTTCTGTTTCGATGGCGACGCAGCCGGTCGCAAGGCTGCCTGGCGCGCTCTGGAATCGGCGCTGCCAAACCTGCAGGATGGTCGCCGCGCACGTTTTCTGTTCCTGCCGGAAGGCGAAGATCCGGACAGCCTGGTGCGCAGCGAAGGTACCGATGCCTTCAGGGCCCGAATCCAGCAACAGGCGCAACCGTTGGCCGATTACTTCTTCCAGCAGCTTAGTGAAGAAGCAGACCCACGCTCACTGGAAGGCAAGGCCCACCTGGCGACTCTTGCAGCACCGCTCATCGAAAAAATCCCCGGCAACAACCTGCGCGCATTGATGCGCCAGCGCCTCGGGGAAATCACCGGCCTGCACGGCGAAGCGCTGCAGCAGATGAGCTCAGCATCGCCGAGCCCCGCGCTGGAATATGACGACAGCGTGTATTACGACACCGCGACGGGCCACGACGAAGGCGACCACTACGCACCGCCGGCCGCCACCCAGCCGAAGACCGGCGACAAGAAAGAGTGGAAAAAAGACTGGAAAAAGCCCGGCCAGCGTCCAGACTTCAAAAAGCCACGCGCACCGAGAACGCCCGCTTCAGTAGAACCACCGGCCCTGACCACACTGCGGACGCTTCTGCATCATCCTGAGCTTGCGCAGAAGGTCGAAGATGCCAGCCACTTTGCTGCGGAAGACGACACCTACGCCCAACTGCTTGTCGCCCTGCTGGGAACGCTGCAAAAGAACCCCAAACTGCGCAGCCTGCAATTGATCGCACGCTGGCATGGAACCGACCAAGGGCGCCTTTTGCGCGCACTTGCCGAGAAAGAATGGCTAATCTCGGCCGACAACCTTGAACAACAGTTTTTCGACACCATAACAAGCCTTGCTGCCAGACAACGAGAGCGCAGCCTTGAAACGCTGCTGCGCAAAGCTCGCCAGGGCGAACTCGGCGCAGAGGAGAAAGAGCAGCTGCGCAGCCTGCTAAATCGCAACTCAACACCCGCTATAGGGCTCCTCTAAAAACGTAGGCGAGATAGGCAAGACAAAGGAAAAAACAGGCGGGGACGCGGAGTTTAGCGGTCTAAATGAGCAGTCCGAGCCTGTTTTTAACGCAGCATTGCCATCGCAGATAGTTTTTAGAGGCGCCCTAAATCGACCTCAACTGGCGCGTGAGGTCCCTGCTCGGCTATAATGCTCAGCTTGTTTTCAGCCCGCCAGAACCGTCAGTGGATAGGGTTATATGTCCGGAAAAGCGCAACAGCAGTCCCGTCTCAAAGAATTGATCCAGCGTGGCCGTGAGCAGGGTTACCTGACTTACGCCGAGGTCAATGACCACCTACCGGAGGATATTTCCGATCCGGAACAGGTGGAAGACATCATTCGCATGATCAACGACATGGGTATCAATGTATTCGAGGTTGCCCCGGATGCCGATGCCCTGTTGCTGGCCGAAGCCGATACCGATGAAGCCGCAGCCGAAGAGGCCGCGGCGGCACTTGCCGCTGTCGAAACCGACATTGGCCGCACCACCGATCCCGTGCGCATGTACATGCGCGAAATGGGCACCGTCGAACTGCTGACCCGCGAAGGCGAGATTGAAATCGCCAAACGCATCGAGGAAGGCATTCGTGAGGTGATGAGTGCCATTGCCCATTTCCCGGGTACCGTCGACAGCATCCTCGCCGATTACGATCGCGTCACCACCGAAGGTGGACGTCTCTCCGACATTCTCAGCGGCTATATCGACCCTGACGATGACGGCGCGGCCGGCCCGCAGCAGGAAGTCGAGCCCGCCGCTCCGCAGGCAGCTGCAAAGCCGGCCGGTGACGGCAAGGACGACGAGAACGAAGACGATTCCGACAGCGAAGAAGAAGAAGGCGATGGCGGTCCGGATCCGGAAGTTGCTCGCGTTCGCTTCGGCGCCGTTGCCGAGCAACTGGACATCGCCAAGAAGGCCTTGAAGAAGCATGGCCGCGGTAGCCAGCAGGCGACCGATGCCCTGCAGGCACTCGCCACGCTGTTCATGCCGATCAAGCTCATCCCCAAGCAATACGATGCGCTGGTCGATCGCGTACGCAATGCTTTGAGCCAGGTCCGCGCCCAAGAACGCGCCATCATGCAGATTTGCGTGCGTGATGCATGTATGCCTCGCGCCGAATTCCTGCGTCAGTTTCCTAACAACGAAACAGACCTTGACTGGGCGGACAGACTGGCCAACGGCAAGAGCAAGTACGCCGAAGCCATTGCCGCACGCAAGGAAGACATCCAACGCTGCCAGCAGCAGCTGCTCGCGCTGGAAGAAGAATGCATACTGGCGATCGCCGACATCAAGGACATCAACCGTCGCATATCCATCGGTGAAGCCAAGGCTCGCCGGGCCAAGAAGGAGATGGTCGAGGCCAACCTGCGCCTGGTGATCTCCATCGCCAAGAAGTACACCAACCGCGGCCTGCAGTTCCTCGACCTGATTCAGGAAGGCAACATCGGCCTGATGAAAGCGGTGGACAAATTCGAATACCGCCGCGGCTACAAATTCTCGACCTACGCCACCTGGTGGATCCGCCAGGCGATCACCCGTTCCATCGCCGACCAGGCGCGGACCATCCGTATCCCGGTGCACATGATCGAGACGATCAACAAGCTCAACCGCATCTCCCGTCAGATGCTGCAGGAAATGGGCCGCGAGCCCACGCCTGAAGAGCTTGGCGAGCGCATGGAAATGCCCGAGGACAAGATCCGCAAGGTGCTGAAGATCGCCAAAGAGCCGATCTCCATGGAAACCCCGATCGGTGACGACGAAGACTCGCATCTGGGCGACTTCATCGAAGACTCCGCCATGCAATCGCCGATCGACGTGGCGACCGTGGAGAGCCTCAAGGAAGCCACCCGCGAAGTCCTCTCCGGCCTCACCGCACGGGAAGCCAAGGTATTGCGCATGCGCTTCGGCATCGACATGAACACCGATCACACCCTCGAGGAAGTCGGCAAACAGTTCGATGTCACCCGCGAGCGGATCCGCCAGATCGAAGCCAAGGCGCTGCGCAAGCTGCGCCACCCGACGAGAAGCGAGCACCTGCGCTCCTTCCTCGACGAGTAAAACCAAAACCCCCGGCCAACGCCGGGGGTTTTGCATTCAAGGCCAGACAAAACAACGATGTACGCTCGGCTTCGCTTGGCGCACGCGCCACACCCCCGGTATAATCCGCCGGCCTCTGAGGGCCTATAGCTCAGTTGGTTAGAGCAGAGGACTCATAATCCTTTGGTCCACGGTTCGAGTCCGTGTGGGCCCACCAATGAAAACAACGACTTAGGTCAGCTTCCGAGCTGACCTTTTTCGTTTTTGGCTGTTCTGCTCCCCGTACCGCTCCCCTTTCGCCACTCGACTGCCCAAAAGAAAAGCCCCGCACAGCATCACGCAGGCGGGGCTAGTGCTGTCACCGGCCAACCCCAAAGTAGGGTGCGGCGTCCAGAAGTACGGGCGAACCTGCCAGACGCCAGCCGTCTTGCCGATCAGCACTAGCGCTGTCAGGTCCGTGCGGGCGGACAGGTCCAGGCCAGCATATACGGGACCGTCGAAGGGTTCCGGCTCGGCATCGCAGGCCATCCACACGTCAGGCGATATGAACGGGCTGTCCAGGCTCACATGCTGATTCAGCAGCAGGTTCAGGGCGATGCTGCTCATGCTCGCCATACGGGCGGCTTGCTGCATCTGCTCGCGCAGATCGTCTTCGGAGCGGAACAGACCCAAGGCCGGATTGGCTGCTTTCCAGGCTTCAACGTCCAGCAGGTCGCAGCCCTTCGGAGCGGCGTACAGATGGCAGACGATGCGCAGGTCTTTCGACTGCTTTGCATCGTCGATCCACTGGCTCAGCAGATCGGCAGCGTTTGCGGCTTGGGTACTGATCGCGATCAGCAGCGGTGCAGCGTGCGCGCCTTGGCTGGTCGTGATGGCGTCCACGAAGTCGGACTGCGGACCTCGGATCTGGCCTATCTCGTCGAGAATGGCGAGCACCGGAGACAGGCCGTGTGCCGTTCTGCCGTCAGCAGCCAGGGCGCGGAACTCGGTATTCAGCGGCAGGCCCAGCAGGCGTTTGCCACTCGGCACAATGCGGACAATCTTCGACAGGGCAGGCGACTGCATGACCGTCTTTGACGCCAGGTTGAACACTAGCGATGCCTGGTCGCGGCTCATGGCGCCCGATACTAGCTGGCTGTTCTGCTTGGCTTCAGGTCCGATCAGGTGCGCCAGGATCAGGCCAGCGATAAGCCCGGATTTTCCGTTCTTTCTCGCTATCGAGCAGATGGCACGCCGGGTGCCCTTGGGGTTGTCGTATACGGCCCGGATGAACTGCTTTTGAAACTCGGCCAGCAGCAAGGGCTTGCCCACGTCGGCACCTTCCGGCGTGACGCAGTAGCGTTCGATAAAACTGATGATCATCTCAGCCCGGGTCATTGCATCGTCGCCAGGGTCGGGATCAGGTCGTCGTCGAGCTGAGCGCGGGCGTCTCGCTCCAGGGCCCGCAACACCGGCAAAACTGCGGTGATCGGCTCACTGGCCGACATCGAAGCGATCGTACAGGGCCGCGCCGGAAGCCGCGTCAGCCTGTCGGCACACGGCGTGTCATAGCCACAACATCACAAGGCGCGGGGTCAGGTCCTGGCCCAGCCCCACGGCCTGCATCTCGTCGACCTTGGCTTGAGCCTGGCTGGCACAGGCCGCCGGCCGCAGAATTGCGAATATCCTGTACATCTGTTTGCTCCTTGCAGCGCGGCGGGCGCGGCAGATGACGGCTCTTCCCCGCAGGCAGAGCGCTCGTTGAAGCGTCGGGATCGTGCCGTCCTGGCATTTTTCGTTATTGGATCGTCCCTGGGCGGCTTGGTCGCGGCTTTGCTGGATGCAGCGGTACACATATTTCAGCGAGTCAGTCGATGCGCTCGAACTTAAGGTCCCAGACGCCGTGGCCGAGGCGCTCACCGCGCCGTTCGAACTTGGTGGTCGGGCGCTCCTGCGGACGCTCAACGTACTGCCCGTTTACCGCCTGGTTACGGTAGCCAGGCGCGACGTTCATGATGTCGAGCATATGCTCGGCATAGGCCTCCCAGTCGGTCGCCATGTGCAACACGCCGCCGACCTTGAGTTTTTGCCGCACCAGTTCAGCGAATGCCGGCTGGACGATGCGCCGCTTGTGGTGGCGACTCTTGTGCCAGGGATCGGGAAAGAACAGCAGGACCCGGTCCAGGCTGGCATCGGGGACGCATTCACGCAGCACTTCGAGCGCATCGCAACTGTAAACCCGCACGTTCGTCAGATTTTGGGACAGGAGTCCGTTTAACAGGGCCCCTACGCCCGGCGAGTGCACTTCGACCGCAATGAAATCCTGTTCGGGAGCCGCCGCGGCCATTTCCAGGGTGGAGTGGCCCATGCCAAAACCGATCTCGAACGTGCGTGGCGCCTGCCGAGCAAAGACCTGATCGAAATCGCGCAACCCATCTGCCAGTTCCAGGCCGAACCGGGGCCAGCCCTGATCCAGACCCCGCTGCTGTCCTTCGGTCATGCGACCGGCACGCATCACAAAGCTTTTGATGGTGCGCATGCGCCGTTGGCCCTCGGCCGGGATTGGAGTGTCACTCATGAACGAACCTACAGATAACAAGGGACCGGCCGCGCGATCGAGCACGCGGCCAGAGACGGGAGGAGAAGGATTAGCGGATCAGGCCCTCCTGAGGGGAGGAGGCGCTGGCATAGAGTTTTTTCGGCATGCGGCCGGCCAGGTAGGCTAAGCGGCCGGCGTCGATCGCATACTTCATGGCCTCAGCCATCAGCACCGGGTTCCGCGCATGAGCGATGGCGCTGTTCATCAGCACCGCCTCACAACCCAGCTCCATGGCGATGGTTGCGTCGGATGCCGTGCCGACGCCTGCGTCCACAAGTACCGGCACCTTGGCCTCCTCGAGGATGATGCGCAGGTTGTATGGGTTGCAGATGCCCAAACCCGTGCCGATCAGACCGGCCAGCGGCATCACCGCAATGCAACCCATGTCGGCGAGCTGGCGGGCAATGATCGGATCGTCGCTGGTGTACACCATCACGTCGAAGCCATCCTTGACCAATATTTCAGCGGCCTTGAGGGTTTCAATGACGTTGGGGAACAGGGTTTTTTGGTCGGCCAACACTTCCAGCTTGACCAACCGGTGCCCATCGAGCAGTTCGCGGGCCAGGCGGCAGGTGCGCACGGCCTCTTCGGCGTCATAGCAGCCCGCGGTGTTCGGCAGGATCGTGTAGCGATCCGGCGAGATCACATCCAGCAGATTAGGCTCGCCCGGGTTCTGGCCGATGTTGGTACGGCGCACCGCAACGGTGACGATCTCCGCGCCAGAGGCCTCGATGGCCGCGCGGGTTTCCTCGAGATCCTTGTATTTACCGGTGCCCACCAGCAGGCGCGATTGATAGGTGCGGCCGGCAAGCGTGAAGGCTTTGTCGTGCGGAACTGGGCTCATGTGACCATCCTGTTCAGACCTAATGAAGCGAGAAGTACGCCGCTGCACGGGCGGCGTTCGGAAATTTGATCGGGTTCGTCAGCCGCCGCCAATGGCGTGCACGACTTCGATCTGATCGCCTTCGACCAGAACCGTCGCGGCATGCTGGCTGCGTGGCACGATGTCGCGGTTGAGTTCAACCGCTAGCCGGCGCCCGGTCAGCTGCAAGCGCTGCAGCAGATCAGCCACCGATTGACCGTCAGGGAGCTCGTAGCATTCACCGTTCAACTGGATATGCATAGTGATCGCCACCATTGCAGAAGGGCCAGCATTCTAGCCCGATCGACTCGGCCCACCAAGGCAAGCGCTGCCACCATTCATCTCCGCCCGGGCCGCTCGGTCAATCAGCCACGCAGGTTCCAGGCGGCCAGCATCAGACAGATCCAGCCGGCCAGGAATGCCGTGCCGCCAATCGGTGTGATGATGCCGAGCTTGCCGACACCGGTCAGGGTCAGCAGGTAGAGACTGCCGGAGAACAGCAGCACACCCAGCGTAAACAAGCTGCCTGCTGCGAACAGCAGACGGCTCGGCGCATGCAGCGCCAGCAAGGCGATGCCGAATAATGCCAGGGCGTGGATCAGTTGGTAGTGCACGCCGGTCTGAAACACAGCGAGAGAGTCGGCAGCCAGGCGACTTTTCAAGCCATGGGCTGCGAACGCGCCGAGGGCGACGCCGGTCAAGCCGAAGAATCCGGCAAGCAGAAGAAACGGACGAATCATTCGGGTGGCTTCCGGTCAGGGAGTGTTTGCACCGTTATAATGCCCGTTCTCCCCGGTTGCGACCACGCCCCATGCTTCGAGCCCTGTTCCGCCGACTGACCAAACTGTTGCTATGGCTGGCGGCACTGTCCGTGTTGCTGGTGCTGATACTGCGCTGGGTGCCGCCACCCTTCACCGCGCTGATGGTTGAACGCAAGATCGAATCCTGGACTGGTGGCGAAAGCATTGACCTGCAACGTAGCTGGCAGCCTTGGAACCAACTGCCGGACGACTTGAAGATGTCCGTCATCGCAGCCGAAGATCAGAACTTCGCCGATCATTGGGGCTTCGATATCGCCGCAATTCGAGCTGCATTCGCGCATAACGAACGCGGCGGCTCGCTGCGTGGCGCCAGCACGCTGAGCCAGCAGGTGGCGAAAAACCTGTTCCTCTGGTCGGGGCGTAGCTGGCTGCGCAAGGGTCTTGAAGTCTGGTTCACAGGCTGGATCGAGCTGCTGTGGCCGAAACAACGGATTCTGGAGGTCTACCTGAACAGTGTCGAATGGGGCAGTGGGATATTCGGCGCCGAAGCAGCTGCACAACATCACTTCGGGGTTGGCGCGCCCTATCTGTCTGTCAATCAGGCTAGCCAGCTGGCCGCTGTGCTGCCCAACCCTCGGCAGTGGGATGCTGGCCAACCCGGTCCGCACGTGGGCAGCCGCGCCGCCTGGATTCGAAAGCAGGCGAGGCAATTGGGCGGCAGCGATTACCTGAACAAGCTGCGGGCGAGCGATGCACGCTGAAGGCCAACCGCAACGATACGGCGACGGGTCGGCTGCAGCGCCTCAGCGCCCTTTCACGCGCAAGACCACCAGCCGGTACGCTCTGTCGGGGCGTTATGGCATTACGCCATCTCAGCGCGTAAGCTGCGATGACTATGTGGCGAATGACGGGCCACGACCCGCATGTACGGAAGGTCGCCAGACGGGCGCCCGAATCGCCACTCGTGACTAACGCACGGCAGACAGCATGAGCGAAACCAGTGCACCGTTCGGCAAGGTGCGGCAGTTCTTTCACTGGCGTAACAGCATCGCCTGGCTCGTATTGGCATTAGCGCTGTCGGTACAGCTTGCGCTTCTCGATCATCTGCAGATGAAAGAAGAGCGGGCCGCGCTCAAGCAGTTCGACTTGCTGGTGAGCACGACCATTGAAGCCATTGAGAAACGCATGACCGACCACGAGCAGATTCTGCTCGGAGCTGCCGGACTGTTCGACGCCGCCGGTGAGGTGTCGCGAGAACAGTGGCGCGAATACAACGAGCGACTGCAACTGGCCGAACGCTACCCGGGCATCCAAGGCGTCGGTTTTGCCAAGGCCCTATTGCCGTCGGAGCTCGAAGCGCATGTGCGCAACGTCCGGGCTGAAGGATATAGCGACTACGATGTCTACCCGCAAGAGGTGGACCGCTCGCTCTACACGCCGATCGTCTTCCTCGAGCCCTTCCGCGATCGCAACCTGGCCGCTTTCGGCTTTGACATGTTCTCCGAGCCGGTTCGCCGACAGGCCATGCTCAGCGCTGCCGAAACCGGAAAGACCCGGATTACCGGGAAAGTGACGTTACGCCAGGAAACCCACGGCAAGATACAAGCAGGCGTCCTCATGTACGTGCCGCTGTACCGTCCTGGGGAGCCGCTAACTACCGTGACACAACGCCTGCAAGCGCTAATGGGCTTCGTCTACAGTCCCTATCGGCTCGACGACCTGATGCGAGGCATTCTGGGCGCAGCTAATCCGAACCTCAGCTTGCGCATCTATGCAGGCGATACCGAGCAAACCGAGCAGCTTATCTTTGCCAGTCGTGATGCACCTATGACCGGGCAAGCCCAATACAGCAAGGTGGCGCAGCTGGGTCTTTATGGCCAGACATGGGCGCTGCGCCTGGAGAGCCGGCCCGCCTTCGAGCAGTTCTTTCACACCAACAAGAGGCTGATAGCGAGCCTTGGTACTGGCCTGAGCGCACTATTGTTCCTCCTGACGTTTTCATTGTCGCTCAGACGCCGCCGTGCCGAGGCGCTGGCCCAGCAGATGACCGAAGACATCCGGGAAAACAAACGTGCCCTTCAGCTCAGTGAAGAGCGCCTGAGCCTTGCGCTCAAAGGCAGCAATGACGGGTTGTGGGACATGAACCTGGATGCGGGAACCTTCTATGCATCGCCGCGCGCCTGGCACATGCTCGGCTACCGTCCCGGCGAGCTCAGTGCGGATCTCAACCTCTGGGAGCGACTCGTGGTGGCCGAGGACCTGCCTCAAGAGCGGACTCAGCTGGCCCGGACCGTGCTCTCCACGGTCGATCACTTCACCACCGAGCTACGCCTGCAGCATAAAAGCGGCAAAACCACGCCTGTGCTGATCCGCGGCTACATCCAGCGCGACCGCAACGGCCAGCCGCTGCGCATCAGCGGCACCAGCATGGACCTGACCGAACACAAGCGCATCGAACAGATGAAAGACGAGTTCGTCTCGACGGTAAGCCATGAGTTGCGCACCCCGCTGACATCCATCAGCGGCGCCCTGGGCCTGATCACCGGCGGCGCCCTGGGCGAGACACCTGCCGCCATCCAGCAGATGCTCGAAATCGCGCACCGCAACAGCTTGCGGTTGGGTTACCTGATCAATGACCTGTTGGACATGGAAAAAATCACCGTAGGCAAGATGACCTTCGACATGCGCGAGCACTCGCTGCGCCAACTGTTGGACGAGGCGCTGACCAGCAACCAGGCTTTCGCCGCGCATTTCGGGGTGAGCTGCATACTCCGCGACCCGGTCAATGTGCACGTATGGGTCGACGGGTTGCGCCTGCAGCAGGTGCTGACCAACTTTCTTTCGAACGCCATCAAGTACACGCCGAAAGGTGGTCAGGTCACGCTGCATTGCAGCCAGCCCAATGCCGGCCATGTCCGCATCAGCGTCAGCGATCAGGGGCCGGGCATCCCGCCAAGTTTCCAGAACCGTGTATTCGAGAAATTTGCCCAGGCGGATGCGTCCGACAGTCGCCAGAAAGGGGGCACCGGCCTGGGGCTCGCCATTACCAAAAAATTCATCGAACGGATGGGCGGTCGTGTCGGCTTTGATACAGCCGAGGGCCAAGGCACAACGTTCTGGTGTGAGCTGCCCATAGCCGAATCGGCCACCGCGGCACCCGACCAGGGCCAGCCTCGCCTGCTGGTGATCGAAGACGAACCGGACACCGGGCGGTTACTGTTGCTGATGCTACGCGATGCCGGCTATGCGGTTGACCGCGTGCAGAGTCTGCACGCGGCACGAGGCAAGCTTGCCAGTACCCGTTACGAGGCGATGACACTCGATTGGCATTTGCCCGACGGCAGCGGACGCGAGCTGATTGACGACGTCCGCAGCAACCCTGACACGCGAGATCTGCCGATCATCGTGATATCGGCCGCCAGCCATTTCGAGCAGAACGTTGAAGACACGCGCATCACCTGGCTACACAAACCCATCAGCGCGGCACAACTGCTGATCGCCCTCACTGACACCCTGGAGCACTCCAGGCATCGCCGCTGAGCTCGGCGATCATCCAGCTGCAGTCACCCTTTGCCGGCCAACGGCTAAAAAAAAGGCGCTGCAGTTGCAGCGCCTTTGGACTCTGGACTGGAACGGAAAGCTCAGGCTTCGCCCCTCAAGCCTGGATTGAACCCTTGAGCTTGTTCATCGCATTCTTTTCGAGCTGACGAATCCGCTCCGCAGAGACCCCATACCTGGCAGCGAGATCATGCAGAGTCGCCTTGGTATCACTCAGCCAACGCTGCTGAAGGATATCGCGGCTACGCTCATCCAGCGTGTCCAGCGCCTCGTGCAGATTCAAATTTGAATTATCGCTCCAGTCGGCATCTTCGAGCTGCCGCGCCGGATCGTAACGATGATCTTCGAGATAATGTGCGGGCGACTGGTAGGCGCTGTCATCATCCGCGTCGGCAGATGGATCGAAAGCCATGTCATGCCCGGTGAGACGGCTTTCCATCTCGCGGACTTCGCGGGCCTCAACGCCGAGGCTGTCGGCAACGCGCTCGACCTCGTCATTGTTCAGCCAGGCCAGACGCTTCTTCTGACTACGCAGATTGAAGAACAGCTTGCGTTGCGCTTTGGTCGTGGCGACTTTTACGATGCGCCAGTTGCGCAGGATGAACTCGTGGATTTCGGCCTTGATCCAGTGCACGGCAAAGGAAACCAGGCGCACACCCATTTCAGGATTGAAGCGCTTGACCGCCTTCATCAGGCCGACATTGCCCTCCTGGATCAGATCGGCCTGTGCCAGACCGTAGCCGGAATAGCTACGGGCGATATGCACAACGAAACGCAGGTGGGCCAGCACCATCTGACGGGCGGCCTCGAGATCCTGGTGGTAGAACAGACGTCCAGCCAGGTCGCGTTCCTGCTCGACCGTGAGCAGCGGAATGCTGTTGACCGTCTGCACATAGGCCTCGAGATTGCCTCCCGGGGCCAGGGCTTGAACAGGTTGGAGATTAGATGTCATGCAGGTCCTCCAAAAATGAAGCTGCAGCAGTTTAGCACTGCTTCGTGAGACTGCAAGCCTGTGAAAAAGTTTCCTTACAGCCATCGTAATTCATATGGATCAACAGGTTAGCGCGGTGACAGCTCGCTCAAATGCCTCGCAACGGCCAGCCAGGCGCCTATGTAACCCAGCAGCACGGCTCCGAGCACAAGTGACAGCCCATCATCGGCCGGTACGCCCGCCAAACCGAAATCGCTGCCATACAAGCCAGCCAATCCAGTGACCGCCTCGTTCAACCAGCCGAGGCCATAGGCAAGCAAGCCCCAGGCAATCAGGCCCGCTCCCAGCCCGTACAACGCCCCCATGTAGAGAAACGGACGCCGCACATAGCCGTCGGTTCCGCCGACCAGCTTGACCACTTCAATCTCGGTGCGGCGGTTTTCGATGTGCAGGCGGATGGTATTGCCAATCACCAGCAGCAGCGTGGCAATCAGCAACAGGCTAAGGCCGAACACGAACCGATCACCCAGGTTGAGGATGGCGGTCAACCGTTCGACCCATAACAGGTCCAACTGCGCCTGCTCGACCCCGGACAACTCAGACAAGCGTTGGCGCAGTGCCTCGAGGTTATCGCGATCAACTTCGTTGGGCGTCACCAGGATCACACCGGGCAACGGATTTTCCGGCAGCTCTCGCAAGGCCTCGCCAAGCCCCGACAGTTGTTGAAATTCCTCCAGCGCCTGCTCCCGGCTGATCCAGCTGGCTTCGGACACGTCCGGCATCGCCAGGATCTGCTCGCGAAGCGCTTGCCCCTGCGGCGCATCCACATCCAGCTGCATGAACAGCGAAATCTGGGCTGCCCGCTGCCAGGAGCCACCGAGCCGCTCGACATTGTCCAGCAACAGCGCCAGGCCCATCGGCAAGCTCAACGCGACCGCCATGACCAGACAGGTGAAGAAGCTACCGATCGGCTGCTTGATCAGCCTGCCGACACTGTCCACCACGCTGGCTCGGTGACTTTCCACCCAGGCATGAAACAGGGCTTGGAAGTCCGGCTCGTCGCTTCTGGGTTGCTCGGGCTTGTTGCGTACACCGCCCGCGCGTTCAGCCGGGTTCGGGTTCTGCTCGGGCGCGCTCATCGGGCGGCCTCCCCATCGCCGATCAATCGACCACGCTGCAATGTGAGCATGCGATGACGCATACGGGCGATCAGCGCCAGATCATGACTGGCAATCAGCACGGTGGTACCGAGACGGTTGATGTCTTCGAATACGCCCATGATTTCGGCTGCCAGCCGCGGATCGAGGTTGCCGGTCGGCTCGTCGGCCAGCAGCAACGCCGGGCGGTGCACCACGGCGCGGGCGATGCCGACGCGCTGCTGCTGGCCCGTAGAGAGATCGGAAGGGTATTGCAGTGCCTTGTCCTTGAGACTGACACGCTCCAGCGCAGTCATCACGCGCTGGCCGATTTCGCGCTTGTTCAAACCGAGGATTTGCAAGGGTAATGCAGCGTTGTCGAACACGGTGCGATCAAACAGCAGCTGATGGTTCTGAAATACCACACCGATCTGCCTGCGGAGAAAGGGAATCTGCGCGTTGCTGATTCGCGACAGGTCCTGGTTGGCCAACAGCAGCCTGCCACTGCTGGGCCTTTCCATCGCCAGCAGCAAGCGCAACAAGGTGCTCTTGCCCGCACCGGAGTGACCGGTGACGAAGAGGAACTCACCGCGCTTCACGTGAAAGGAAAGTTCGTGCAATCCGACGTGGCCGTTGGGATAGCGCTTGCCCACCAGTTCGAAACGAATCATGACGAGGCTCCGCCCGTCCCTTTCTCGGCAAACAAGGCATTGACGAAGGCATCCGCCTCGAAGGTCCGCAGATCATCGATGCCTTCACCGACGCCGATATAGCGGATCGGGGTGCCGAACTGCTTGGCCAGTGCAAAAATCACACCGCCCTTGGCGGTACCGTCGAGCTTGGTCAGCGCCAGGCCTGTCAGCTCGACCGACTGGTTGAACTGTTTGGTCTGGCTGATAGCGTTCTGACCGGTTCCGGCATCGAGCACCAGCAGCACTTCGTGCGGCGCAGTATCGTCGAGCTTGCCCATCACGCGACGTATCTTTTTCAGCTCCTCCATCAAATTGTCCTTGGTATGCAGGCGCCCGGCGGTGTCCGCGATGAGCACGTCAATGCCTCGGGCCTTGGCCGCCTGCACTGCATCGAAGATCACCGAAGCGGAATCCGCCCCCGTGTGCTGAGCAATCACCGCAACATTGTTGCGCTCACCCCAAATCTGCAGCTGCTCGACCGCTGCCGCACGGAAGGTATCGCCTGCGGCCAGCATGACTCTCTTGCCTTCCAGCTGCAGCTTCTTCGCCAACTTGCCAATGGTCGTGGTTTTGCCGACGCCGTTTACGCCTACCACCAGGATCACGAACGGCTGCTTGCTGCTGTCGATCAGCAACGGCTGCTCGACAGGCTTGAGCAGGCTGGCCAGCTCTTCCTGCAAAGCCTTGTACAACGCGCCGCTGTCGGCCAACTCCTTGCGCGAGACGCGGCGCGCCAGGTTGTGCATGATGGCGGTGGTGGCCTCTACCCCGACATCGGCGGTCAGCAGACGGGTTTCCAGTTCGTCGAGCAGGTCATCATCGATGGCCTTCTTGCCCAGAAACAGACTGGCCATGCCTTCGCCAATGCTGGCGCTGGTCTTCGACAAGCCTTGTTTGAGCCGGGCAAAGAAGCCCAACCTGGCGGGCGCTTCTTGTACGGCCGGCGCCGGTGCCGGCTCGAGGGCAATCTCAGCGAGAATCGGCGACTCGGGCACTTGCTCAGGATGAACAAGCTCCGGCGCAGGCGCAGGCTCTGCCTCCGGCTCGATCTGCAATTCGGCGTCCGGTTTAACGTGCGCAGTCTCGGGCTCCGTTTGGGTAGCCTCAGGCTCAGATCGCAAGGGCTCTTCGGCCGTCTGTACCCCGTCGGGCAAAGCAGTATCGGGCTCATCGGCGAACGGCTGGCTGTCTTCCAGCGGCTCGGCAGGCGGCGGCTCGGCCGCTGGGGTCTGCGGCTTCTTGCGAAACCAGCCAAACAAGCCTTTCTTCTCGCCAGCCTCAGCCGGCGCCTTCTTATCGTCGTTGGAACCAAACATGGAGAAGATTTTCTCAAGAGGGCGATACGCCGGCAGCCATGCCACCGGCCAGACGGGCGCTATCCTAGCACTGAGCATCGGCCTGCGCTAAGCGTGGCCATCCGCCCAGTCTTCTGCATTGGCAAAGCGAGCTTTTAATTGCCTTTGCCCTGACACGAGGGCACCAGTACCATGCCCCGCGTGCCCTCACCAGCCGGCGTCATCGCGGGCAGGATCGATTACTGAACGAGCATTTTCTCCTATGCCTTTGATGCTACGCCGCGCCGCAGCCCTGCTACTCGGCACTTGTTATATGCCATTGGTCATGGCTGCCGAAGCCCAACCCACCCATGAATTCTTCCTCAATAACGGTCTCAAGGTGATCGTGCGCGAAGACCATCGCGCGCCGATCGTCGTGTCCCAGCTCTGGTACAAGGTGGGCTCCAGCTATGAGTCGCCTGGTCAGACCGGATTGTCCCATGCGCTCGAGCACCTGATGTTCAAGGGCAGCCGCAAACTCGGCCCCGGCGAAGCCTCGCGCATCCTGCGCGAACTGGGCGCCGAGGAAAATGCGTTCACCGGCGATGATTACACCGCTTACTACCAGGTTCTGGCACGTGACCGGCTGGCCGTTGCCTTTGAGCTCGAGGCTGATCGCCTGGCGAGCCTCAAGCTGCCGCCTGAAGAATTCGAGCGCGAAATCGAAGTGATCATGGAAGAGCGCCGCCTGCGCACCGATGACAAGCCCAGCGCACTCGCCTTCGAGCGTTTCAAAGCCATGGCCTACCCCTCTAGCGGCTATCACATCCCGACCATAGGCTGGATGGCGGATCTCAAGCGGATGGACCGCGAGGAGCTGCGCACCTGGTACGAACGCTGGTACGCGCCCAACAACGCGACCCTGGTGGTGGTCGGCGATGTCACGCCGGACGAAGTTCGAACCCTGGCCGAGCGCTACTTCGGACCGATCGAAAAACAGGCGACCCCAACCACCAAGCGCCCACTGGAGCTGGACGAGCCCGGAGAGCGCCGGCTGCGCCTGCACGTGCAGACCCAAGTGCCCAGCCTGATCATGGGCTTCAACACGCCAAGCCTGGCCACCAGCGAGGAGCCGAGTCAGATCCATGCGCTGCGACTGATCAGCGCGTTGCTCGACGGCGGCTACAGCGCACGCTTGCCCCAACAGCTGGAGCGCGGCGAAGAACTGGTGACCAGCGCTTCGGCCTGGTACAACGCCTACGCCCGCGGCGACACACTGTTCGTCCTGAGCGCTGCGCCAAACATGCAGAAAGGCCGAACGCTGGACGAAGTCGAGGCGGGCCTATGGCAGCAGCTGGAACAGCTCAAGCAGAGCGCGCCTTCGACCGAGGAGCTGGAGCGGGTCCGCGCGCAGGTCATCTCCGGACTGGTCTATGAACGCGATTCCATCACCCAGCAGGCCACCACCATCGGCCAGCTGGAAACCGTCGGGCTCTCCTGGCGGCTGATGGACGAGGAGCTCAGCGCCCTGGAAGCCATTACCCCAGAGGACATTCAGGAAGCCGCCCGTACCTGTTTCACCCGCTCTCGCCTGAGCGTTGCCCATGTTCTACCCGAGGAGTCCAGCGATGAGTGAGCGTCACCTGTTGCGTCGCGGCCTGCTCGGCCTGGCGCTGTCCTCCTGCCTAGGCCTGGCCGCCTGCAGCGAAGAAGCCAGCGACGCCGCTGCATCGGTCCCGGTTCCCAGCGAGGAAACCGTCGCCACACCGTCCGAATCCGGACAGGCGATCGCCAAGGAGGCTGAAGCAGCTGAAGCAGCCAGCGCACAGCTGGAATCATTGGCCGAGATTGGAGACAAACCCCTGGCCCGCCGCGAGCTGGACATCCAGAGCTGGCAGACCGATGGCGGCGCCAAGGTGCTGTTCGTCGAGGCGCATCAGCTGCCCATGTTCGACCTGCGCCTGACCTTCGCCGCCGGCAGCAGCCAGGATGATGGCGCGCCCGGCCTGGCAATGCTGACCAACGCCATGCTCAACGAGGGCGTCGGGGGCAAGGATGTCACCGCTATCGCTGAAGGCTTCGAAGGCCTGGGCGCGAACTTCGGCAACGGTTCCTACCGCGACATGGCGGTCGCCAGCCTGCGCAGCCTCAGCGCGCCGGACAAGCGCGAGCCAGCGCTACAGCTGTTCAGCCAGGTCGTGGGCAAACCAACCTTTCCCGAAGACTCGTTGCAGCGAATCAAGAATCAGGTTCTGGCCGGCTTCGAATTCCAGAAGCAGAACCCGGGCAAGCTGGCCAGCCTCGAACTGTTCGAGCAGCTGTATGGCGATCATCCCTATGCCCACTCCAGCGAAGGCACGCCCGAGTCGATCCCAGGCATCAGCGTCGCGGAGCTGCGCGCGTTTCATCGAAAGGGTTACACAACCGGTAACGCCGTGATCGCACTGGTTGGCGATCTCAGCCGTGAGGAAGCCGAAACCATCGCCGCGCAGGTTTCCGCAGCGTTGCCCCAAGGCCCGGCCCTGCCGCCTCCGCCCTCGCCAAACGCGCCAACCGCCGGCACCCAGCACATCGAGTTTCGCTCCAACCAGACTCACCTGATGCTGGCGCAGTTGGGGATTGCGCGTGGCCATCCGGATTACGCCGCGCTGTATCTAGGTAACCAGATCCTCGGCGGCGGTGGCTTCGGCACCCGCCTGATGGAAGAAGTCCGCGAAAAGCGCGGCCTGACCTACGGTGTCTATTCAGGCTTCAGCCCGATGCAAGTGGCCGGCCCCTTCATGATCAACCTGCAGACCCGCGCCGAGCTGGCTGAAGGTACGCTGGAGCTGGTTCAGCGACTGGTTGCCGACTTCCTGCAGAACGGCCCAACCGAAGTTGAGCTCGAGCGCAGCAAGCGCGAAGTCGCCGGCAGCTTTCCGCTGTCCACGGCGAGCAACAGTGACATCGTCGGGCAGCTTGGAAGCATCGGGTTCTACGACCTGCCTCTGACCTACCTTGAAGACTTCATGCAACAGGTCCAGGCGTTGTCGGTCGAAGACGTCAAGGCTGCGATGAACAAGCATCTGAGCCCGGACGACTTCGTGATCGTCACCGTGGGCCCGCAGGTTGAGCAGAAGCCGCTGCCGCCGCCCAGCACGAAGCCCCTCGAACAACCCAGCAGCGTTCCGGAGCATTGATGGCCAATCCACCCGTCCGTCCCTCCGCCCATGGGGGCCAGGGCCAGCTGCGTATCATCGGCGGTGAATGGCGCAGCCGACGCTTCGGTTTTCCCGACGCCGATGGCCTGCGACCGACCCCCGATCGCGTCCGCGAAACATTGTTCAATTGGCTCGCGCCGTACCTCTCTGGCGCGCGGGTGCTCGATCCCTTCACCGGAAGCGGTGCGCTTTACCTTGAGGCCCTCTCGCGCGGCGCCAGCATGGCCCTCGCGCTGGATGTGAACGCCAATGCCATTGCCAACCTGCGCAAGCATCTGGATACGCTCAAGTGCGGCCAAGGCCAGTTGCTGCAAAGCGACGCCCTGCGCTATCTCGAAACCCAGAACCCGACCCCGTTCGACCTGGTGTTTCTGGACCCGCCGTTCAACAAGAACCTGCTGCAGCCCACCTGCGAGCTGCTCGAAAACCGGGGCTGGCTGGCCAAGCATGCCTGGGTCTATACCGAGAGCGAAGCTGCCCCCTCCAGTCTTGGCCTACCTGGCAACTGGCGCCTGCACCGTGAAAAGCAGGCGGGCAAAGTGAACTATGCGTTGTGGGAGCGCAGCGAATAGCAAGCTGCAAGCATAGCGTCGCGGGTGATTGTCGGCCGGGTATACGCGACGATCAGTGCTTTCGCCTGCACCATCAGGCGCTGGAGCCGCCTGTTCTGCCAATACCATAGAATTTTCCATGAACCGTTCGCCAACTCCGTTCCGCCCGGCCTGGTGGTTGCCCGGCGGCCATCTGCAAACGCTATGGAACCCGTTCTGCCGCCGCGCGCCTCTCCTGCAACGGCGCCGTGAGCGGCTGTGGCTCGCTGACGGCGATTTCATTGATCTCGACTGGCACGGTCCCCATGAAGCGGATGTGCCGCTGGTGCTGGTATTGCATGGCCTGACCGGCTCATCGAGCTCGCACTATGTAGTCGGACTGCAGCAACAGCTGGCGAACCGGAACTGGGCAAGCGTCGCGCTCAACTGGCGAGGCTGTTCGGGCGAGCCAAACCTGCTGCCGCGCGCCTATCACTCCGGTGTCAGCGATGATCTGAGCGAAGTCATCGCTCATCTGCAAGCCTCGCGGCCACTGGCCCCGCTGTATGCCGTGGGCTACTCGCTCGGTGGCAACGTGCTGCTCAAATACCTCGGCGAAACCGGCCAGGCAGCACCGCTGCAAAAAGCCGTGGCGGTGTCCGTGCCGTTTCGCCTGGACCAGTGTGCCGATCGTATCGGCCTCGGCTTCTCCCGCATCTACCAGGCGCATTTCATGAAGGCGATGGTCGCCTATGTGAAGGACAAGCAGCAGCGCTTCCAGCGCGAGGGCCTGCTCGACCATCTCGGTGCGCTGCAGAGCCTTGGACCACTGCATGGCATGCGCACCTTCTGGGATTTCGACGGCCGCTTCACTGCGCCGCTGCATGGCTACAGCGACGCCCAGGACTATTACCGCCGCGCCTCCAGCCGTTACTACCTGCCAGCTATCACGACGCCGACCCTGCTGATCCAGGCTGCCGACGATCCCTTCGTCTTCCGCCACAGCGTGCCCGAGCCCGAGGAGCTATCGGCAACCACAACGCTGGAACTGCACAGGACCGGCGGGCACGTCGGCTTCGTCGAAGGCTCGCCACGTCGGCCGCGCTACTACCTGGAGCGGCGGATACCGCAGTGGCTGGAGGAGCCATAGCAGACCAGCCAGGCTTCGCTTGTCCACAGCTCATCCCTGCAGGACCGGGGCGTGTAACTGCGCAAGCAAGCCCGAAACGGCCGGACGTGCCTCGTCTGTCACGAAGCCCTCCTCGAGCGCCAGCAGTTGAAAAATGCCCCGGCGCAGCATGTTGCGATCCATGCCCCTGTCCTCGGCTCCGCCCAACGTGCAGAGAAAAGGCACCCATGAGGTCATGATGATCCATGCGTTGACGGCCAGCGCCTCGACCTGAGCCGGCGTCATCCGGAGGATCCCGGCATCGGCAAAGCCTTGGTAGATGGTTTGCGCACTCAGCAAGTGGCGCTTGGCAAACAGCCTATAGCGTGCGGCAAGCTGGTCGTCGCCACTCAAGAGATGCTCAAGATCACGGTGCATGAAACGGTAATCCCACATTGCCGAAAGCAGCGATTCGAGGTAGCGGGTCTTATCCTCGATGGTCAGCGCCCGTCCTTCCGGCAGTTGTAGGAATCCATCGACATTTCGCTCATAGCGATCAAACAGCTCGGCGATGATCGCCTGCTTGTTACGAAAGTAGTAATAGAGGTTGCCCGGCGATATCTCCAGGTGTGCAGCGATGTGGTTGGTGGTCACGCTGCGCTCGCCTTGAGCATTGAACAGCTCCAGGCTGGCTTCGATGATGCGCTCGCGGGTGCTCGGTTTGGGTGACATGCAGAAAGCTACTTTCGTCGTGCTGAAGCCGGAACACAAAGGTAACCCGGCCAGCGTGGCTGCGCACGGGTTTGACACTTTAGAGTTTTTACTCTAGAAATCGTCGACCTGTCGCCTTTCCGGAGCGTTTCTAATGCTTGCCGACGCCGTGTATTCGCATCCCAGCCATTTCGAAGCCGAGCATTTGCAGGCGTTATTCGAGCGCCAGCGCAGGGCTTTCCAGGCCAATCCCAGCCCCAACGGCGAAGATCGCCTGCAATGGCTGGAGGCGCTGCACGATGTGCTGACCAATCATCAACAGCCTTTGATCGAGGCCATCAGCGAGGACTTCGGTAACCGCTCGGCAGACGAGACGCGGCTAGCCGAGATCATGCCCTGCCTGGATGGCATTCGACACGCCAAACGCCACCTGCCGCGCTGGATGAAGCCCTCCAGGCGTCGTGTGGGCATGGCTTTTCAGCCCGCCAGCGCCCGCGTCGTCTACCAGCCGCTCGGGGTGGTCGGCATCATCGTGCCGTGGAATTACCCGTTGTACCTGGCCATCGGCCCGCTGATCGGCGCGCTGGCTGCCGGCAACCGGGTGATGCTGAAGATGAGCGAGTCCACGCCGGCCACCGGTCAGTTGCTCAAGGATCTGCTCGCACAAATCTTTCCTGACGATCAGGTCGCGGTTGTCCTCGGCGAGGCAGACGTGGGTATCGCCTTTTCAAAGCTGCCTTTCGATCACCTGTTGTTCACCGGCAGCACCAGCGTTGGCCGGCACGTCATGCGAGCGGCCGCGGAAAACCTGACGCCGGTGACGCTCGAACTGGGCGGCAAGTCGCCCGCCATCGTCTCGACCGACGTACCGCTCGCCGATGCGGCCGAGCGGATCGCCTTTGGCAAGACGCTCAATGCCGGGCAGACCTGTGTCGCGCCGGATTACGTGCTGGTGCCCCGGCCGCGCATCGATGAATTCGTCGAGGCCTATCGAAAGGTGGTTCGGCGCTTTTATCCACAGCTGGCAGACAACCCGGACTACACCACCATCGTCAACCGGCGCCAGCACGCCCGGCTGCAGGGCTACCTGGACGACGCCCAGGCCAAGGGCGCGCGCCTGCTGCCGCTGTTCGAGCAAGGCCAGGAACGTCGAATGCCGCACTGCCTCCTGCTCGACGTCACCGATGAGATGCAGGTCATGCAGGACGAGATATTCGGACCGCTGCTGCCGGTGGTGCCTTATGACGACATCGCTCAGGCCCTCGCCTATGTCAACGCACGCCCCCGCCCGCTGGCGCTGTACTACTTCGGATATGACCGAGCCGAGCAGCGCCATGTGCTGCGCCACACCCATTCCGGCGGGGCCTGCCTCAACGACACGCTGCTGCATGTCGCCCAGGATGACCTGCCGTTCGGGGGCGTTGGTCCGTCGGGAATGGGCCACTACCATGGGCACGATGGATTCCTCACCTTCAGCAAGGCCAAAGGCGTCTTTATCAAGCAACGTTTCAATGCCGCCCGCATGATTTATCCCCCTTACGGCAAGGCGCTGCAGAAGCTGGTCTACAAACTCTTCATGCGTTGAAAAGCGCAGCCGGTGACAACAACAATGAACCATACCGAGCGACCGTTTTCCCGCCGCACCCTTCTCAGGGTCGGCCTGTTTGGCAGCGCGGCCCTGGCGGGCGCTGGCCTGATCGGCAGTTTGTCCGGCTGCAGTGCCGAGCAGTCTGCTGCTGGCTTCGTACAGTTGCGCGAAAGCGACTTGCCGGTGCTGCGTCGCCTGACGCCGATCATTCTGGAAGGCGCCGTCCCGGCATCGAGCATGCCCAGCGCCGTGCGGGGCACCCTGGCGAGCCTCGATGAGGGACTCGCCCACCTGCCACCTGCCGTGTCAAAACAGGTTTCGCAACTGTTCGATCTGCTGAGCCTGCCGCTCACCCGCGGCCCGCTGACCGGTGTCTGGGGCGGCTGGGAGCAGGCGCAGGACGGCGAGATTCAGGCGTTTCTGCAACGCTGGGAAAACAGCCCGATTGCATTATTGCGGCAGGGTCATGCCTCGCTTCAGCAGATGATTCTGATGGCCTGGTATGGCCGACCGGAATCCTGGCGCCACTGCGGCTATCCCGGCCCGCCGGTCGTCTGACGATGGACACACAGACCGCTCGCCCGACCTGAGGAACCGAAATGCCTGTCACCGACCCCTTTGCCGAAGGTATCGCCCGCGGCTGGAAAACCCATGACGGTTCGCGGATCGAGAAGGACATCACGCTCGACGCCGACATCGCCATCGTCGGCAGCGGCGCCGGTGGTGCCACCAGCGCCGAGTTCCTCAGCGCGGCCGGTTACAAGGTGCTGCTGATCGAAGAAGGCCCGTTGCGCAGCAGCCAAGACTTCGACATGCAGGAACCCGCCGCTTACGCCTCGCTCTACCAGGAGGCAATCGGTCGGACCAGCAAGGACGGTGCCATCACCATCCTGCAAGGCCGCGCCGTCGGCGGCTCGACGCTGGTGAATTGGACGTCGAGCTTCCGCACGCCTGCCGCCACACTGGAGCACTGGGCCCGCGAGCACGACGTCAAGAACCTCTCCGAGCAGAGCATGGCGTCCTGGTTCGAGCGCATGGAGCAGCGGCTGGGCATCGAGCCCTGGGCGCTCCCACCCAACGCCAACAATCAGGTGATCCGCGACGGCTGCGCAGCACTCGGCTACAGCTGGGCGGTGATCCCGCGCAACGTGCGAGGCTGTTTGAATCTGGGCTATTGCGGCATGGGCTGCCCGACCAATGCCAAGCAATCGATGCTGGTGACGACTATCCCGGCCACACTGGATGCCGGCGGCGAGCTGCTCTACCTGGCCCGCGCCGACCGTCTTGTCGTGAACAAGGGGCGCGTCACTGCACTGGAGTGCCTGGCCATGGATGCGTGCAGCGTTGCGCCAACAGGTCGCAAGATCAAGGTTCGTGCGCGCCATTACATCCTCGCCGGGGGCGGTATCAACACGCCCGCCATCCTGCTGCGCTCGGATGCGCCCGACCCGCACCAACGCGTCGGAAAACGCACCTTTCTGCATCTGGTGAATTTCTCCGCCGCGCAGTTTGAAAAGGTGATCAACCCATTCTACGGCGCGCCCCAATCAATCTATTCCGACCATTTCCAATGGGACGATGGCACCCGCGGGCGTATGTCCTACAAGCTTGAAGTACCGCCCATCCATCCGGCCCTGGCTGCGACGCTGCTTGGCCGCGCCGGCATCGACAACGCCAGGCGCATGGAGCAGCTGCCACATACCAACGCGATGATTGCGCTGATGCGCGACGGTTTTCACCCGGACAGCGCCGAAGGGCAGGTCCAGCTGCGCAGCGACGGCACGCCCACGCTCGACTACCGGATGACACCCTACACCTGGGATGGCATTCGCCGTGCCTACCACAGCATGGCGGAAATCCAGTTTGCCGCCGGCGCCAGAACGGTCCTGCCGCTGCACAGCGACGCCAGCCATGCGACCAGCCTCGGACAAGCGCGCCAGATGATCGACGGGCTGAATCTCGAGCTGTATCGCACCCGGCTCGGCAGTGCTCACGTGATGGGCGGTTGCGCCATGGGCGAAGACCCGCGTCAGGCGGTCACCGACAGCCTTGGCCGGCACCACCAGCTGGAAAACCTGTCGATCCACGACGGCTCGCTGTTTCCCACCA
The DNA here is from genome assembly GCF_024448935.1 of Stutzerimonas stutzeri. GTDB lineage: Bacteria > Pseudomonadota > Gammaproteobacteria > Pseudomonadales > Pseudomonadaceae > Stutzerimonas > Stutzerimonas stutzeri_AO. The sequence goes on along the minus strand of NZ_JAMOIE010000001.1, from coordinate 69,818 downwards.
GCATCGGGGCCAATCCGCAGTTGTCCATCTACGGCCTCGTCGCGAAACTCTCGAGTCAATTGGCCGAACGATTGAAAAATGCGTGAACGGCTTCGTTGTGCTGACATTCGGCAGCCATCCGCTTTGATGCTTTACGCTGCCGGCGCCGAGCCGCTACCATCCACCCCCCACGCATGCGTCAGGACGCCGCAATGAATCGAGTGCTGTATCCGGGAACCTTCGACCCGATCACCATGGGCCACACCGACCTGGTCGAGCGCGCCTCGCGCCTGTTCGACGAATTCATCATTGCTGTCGCTGCCAGCCCGAACAAGCATCCATTGTTCCCGCTCGAACAGCGCGTCGCATTGGCCAAGGAAGTGACCTCGCATCTGCCGAACGTCAAGGTCATGGGTTTCTCCACGCTGCTGGCGCACTTCGTCACCGAGCAGAAGGCCAACGTGCTGCTGCGCGGCCTGCGGGCAGTTTCGGACTTCGAATATGAATTCCAGCTGGCCAACATGAACCGCCAGCTCGTCCCGGATGTGGAAAGCCTGTTTCTGACCCCGTCTGAAAAGTTCTCCTATATTTCCTCGACCCTGGTCCGCGAAATTGCACGTCTCGGCGGTGATGTCAGCAAATTCGTCCACCCCTCGGTGATGAAGGCGCTGAACGAGCGCTACGCCTCGCGCTGAAGCACCCAGCCTTCGCGCGGCGGATGATTACCGACAGAAGGGTGAGCACTGCCGCGTGCACCGGGCGAGTCGATGCGGCAAAATTGGCGCGTCGTTTTTACCTGTGCTGCGGTCGATGCTGCAGCTGGAGTTAGCTGGATGTCCCTGATCATCACCGATGACTGCATCAACTGCGACGTGTGCGAGCCCGAGTGCCCGAACAGCGCGATTTCCCAGGGTGAGGAAATCTACGTCATCGACCCCAACCTCTGCACCGAGTGCGTCGGCCATTACGACGAACCGCAGTGCCAGCAAGTCTGCCCGGTGGATTGCATCCCGCTCGATGAAAGCAACGTCGAGAGCAAGGATGAGTTGATGCAGAAGTACATGGTCATCACTGGCAAAGCCTGATCGACCTCGCCCTGAAGGTGAGGCCGCCCCCAAACAGACGCCCGTCGTTCCACGCCGCTGCACGGGCTGCCTAACCACCGTGCGTGAGGCTTCAAGTCGACCACGACTGCTGAGCTGTTGCTGACACAACGTGGCTGCCGGCTGCGCAGCACCTTAGAAACACACCAAGCCGAAAACGACACCGCCCCGCGCGCGATGAAGCGGTGGGGCCGTAGCGCGAATCGGATAAACCGCCGACCCGGCAAAGCTGAACCGCGGGATCAATCCTGGCGGTTGTAACCGACGCGGGTGCAACCAAGGCAGCGCGCAAAGGCCGCGGCGCCTGGCTCAACAACCAGCGCATGCCCCGTCTCCTTGATGCCGCCGCCCATGGCGCTGAACGGCAGGCTGACGACGAACAGGCCGGCTCCGACGACAGTGGCCGCGATCAGCAGCGGACGGGCGATCAGCAGATCGCCCACGATGGAAAAGGCTTTAGGGGCCTCGACGGTGTACATCGGATCGCCGCTGGCGTTCTGCTGTACCGATTGCGCCTGCACAGGCATCGTCAGCAGACCTGTGATCAGGGCCAAGACAACAACAGTGGAGCGAAACAGATTCATGGTGTGGTCCTTCAGCTGGGCGAAACGAGGCAGATGATTGTAGTGAGCGTCACTATAGCAGTGGCCGCCGGTTGTTGATCGTGAACACCGTCAATGCCTGCGCAGTGCATGGCTGATCGGCTATTCATCGCTGGCAGCGTCCGCAATAGACACTGGCACGCTGGCCGAGGCGGATTTCGCGCAGGGTCGAGCCACAGGCTTTGCAAAAATCCCCGCCCCGCCCGTAGACGAACAGCTCCTGCTGGAAGTAACCCGGCTTGCCGTCGCCACCGACGAAGTCGCGCAGCGTGGTGCCGCCGCGCTCGATGGCATAGGCCAGGATCCGCTTGATCTCGACGGCCAGCTTCAGGTAGCGCGCCCGCGACACCGCGCCGGCCGCTCGCCGCGGATCGATTCCGGCAGCGAACAGCGCCTCGCTTGCATAGATATTGCCGACGCCGACCACCACCGCGTTATCCATGATGAACGGCTTGATCGCCATGCTGCGCCCACGCGACATCTGATACAGACGCTCTCCGTCGAACGCATCGCCTAGCGGCTCCGGGCCCAGGCTGGCGAGCAGCACGTGACTCAGCGGATCATCGCTCCAGAGCAGCGCACCGAAGCGGCGGGGGTCGGTGTAGCGCAGCGCCATGCCGGAGTCCAGCACGATGTCGACGTGCTCGTGCTTGCCCACCGCAAGATCAGCCGGCACCAGCCGCAGGCTGCCGGACATGCCCAGGTGCGCGATCAAAGTGCCGACTTCAGCCTTGATCAGCAGGTATTTGGCGCGTCGTTCGACCGCCTCGATCCGCTGACCGGACAGCCGTACGTCCAGATCCTCCGGAATCGGCCAGCGCAACCGTCGCTCGCGCACGATGACCCGACTGACACGTCGGCCGACAAGATGCGCAGCGATGCCGCGACGGGTGGTTTCGACTTCTGGGAGTTCGGGCATACGGGCAAATCGAGAAGGAACGGCAGGCGACCTTAGCAGTTAATGCAGGGCCCGGTCAGCCGACACCCAGCTCACGGATGATGTCGTGCTGGCATTCGAAATCGTATTCGGAGAGGCCAACGTATTCGAGCACCAGCTGCGCCGCGGCATCCCATTCATGGTCATCCGGCTGATCGCCCAGTATGCGATGGCAGGCACAGATGTGCTCAGCCATCTTCAGGATCGCCAGCAATGTCTTGACCTGGGGATCGCTCCACTCGTCGTTGAACAGCGCCAGGGCGTTGTGGTGGTTGGCGATGGCCTCGCAAAGATGTTGCGGCAGCTTCCACGAGCGTGCGACGAAATACCCAACTACGGAATGATTGGTGTTGAGCACCCGGTTTTCGACATCGGTGATGCGCGTTTCGGCACCGACACTGGCGTAGGCCTCCTCCAGCACCGTCATATAGCCAGGAAAGCGGGTCAGCATCAGCGGGATGCCACAGTCATGGAACAGTCCGAGGGTATAGGCCTCGTCAGGCGCCGGATGACCGATGCGCTTGGCCAACGCCAGACAGGTGCTGGCCACATCCTGCGCCGAATCCCAGAACCGGTTGAGCGTGACGATCGCCGCATCGGTCAGCTCGCCGCGGATCGATTGCGCATTGATCAGGTTGATCACTGAACGGCAACCCAGCAGGTTGACGGCCTGCTGGATCGAGGCGATGCGGTTGGCGAGGCCGAAGAACGGTGAGTTGACCGTTTTCAGCAAGGCGCCGGACAAGCCCGGATCCTGGCTGATCAGCCGCGCGATGGCACGCAAGTCGGGATCAGGCATGACCTGCTCCATCTGCAGGTCGACCATGATCTGCGGCTGCGGCGGCACGCTGATCCCCTGCAGCACGCTGCGGATCTGCTCGTCGGTGAGTTCAATGGACATAGAAAGCGGCTCGACCTTGTCGATAGCACAAGGCCACCAAGGAAAGAGTGCGAACTTTGACCGAGATGGCGGTCGGATTTCAAGTAGATCAATCTGAAATTCGACGAGGAGGAAAACGAAATGGCCGATTCCCTGAAAGGCAAACGCGTCGCGATCCTGGTGACAGACGGTTTCGAGCAGGTCGAGCTGACCGGGCCAAAGGAGGCGCTGGAAAAAGCCGGCGCGACCGTGCACATCATTTCCGCAAAGAACGGGGAAGTGACCGGCTGGAACCACACCACGCCCGCCACCAAGTTCCACGTCGACCACACCTTCGACAGCATCCGCATGGAGGACTACGACGCCCTGCTGCTCCCAGGCGGCGTGGTCAACTCCGATACCATCCGCACGGATGAAATGGCTCAGGAGCTGGTACGTGACGCGGCACGCGACAACAAGACGATTGCCGTCATCTGCCACGGCGCCTGGTTGCTGGCCTCGGCCGATCTGGTCAAGGGCAAACGCATGACCAGCTGGCCCTCACTGGCCGACGACCTGAAGAACGCCGGCGCCGACTGGGTCGACGAGGAGGTCGTGGTCGACGGCCATCTGATCAGCAGCCGCAAGCCTGATGACATCCCGGCGTTCAACGAAGCACTGATCAAAGCCCTCGCGGCCTGACGGCCTGACGGCCTGACGGCCAGCTGCAAGCTGCAAGCTCCAAGCTCCAAGCGGCAAGCTCCAAGCTCCAAGCTCCAAGCTCCAAGCTCCAAGCTCCAAGCTCCAAGCGGCAAGCGGCAAGCGGCAAGCGGCAAGCCAAGCTCAGGATGCGTGCTTTTCCTTGCAGCTTGAGGCTTGAGGCTTGCCGCTCCTATACAATGCCCGCCCTTTTCCCGGAGCCCTCCCGATGACCCTGCCCAGCCTGCGCCTCAAAGCCAACGCCGACCGCCGCCTGCGCGCCGGCCATCTGTGGGTCTACAGCAACGAGGTGGATACCGCCGCCACGCCGCTGAGCGGTTTTGCCGCTGGTGATCAGGCCATCCTCGAAGCGGCGGGTGGCAAGCCGCTGGGCATTGTCGGCGTCTCGCCGAACAACCTGATCTGCGCGCGCCTGCTGTCACGTGACCTCAAGCACAGCCTGGACAAGTCGCTGCTGGTGCACCGCATCCAGGTTGCGCTGTCGCTGCGCGATCGCCTGTTCGACCAACCTTGCTATCGCCTGATCTACGGCGATTCGGATCTGCTGCCGGGCCTGGTGGTGGACCGTTTCCATGACCACCTGGTGGTGCAACTGGCCTCCGCCACCATGGAGCGCAACAAGGATGCCGTGCTCGAAGCCCTGATCCAGGTGCTCAAGCCCCGCGGCGTGCTGTGGAAGAACGACTCCAGTGCCCGCGATGCCGAAGGGCTGGAGCGCTACGTCGATACCGCGTTCGGTGCAGTGCCGGAATGGGTGGCGCTGGAAGAGAACGGCGTCAAGTTCGAAGCACCGGTGTTGCAAGGCCAGAAGACCGGCTGGTTCTACGACCACCGGATGAACCGCGCACGTCTGGCGCCCTACGTCAAAGGCAAGCGTGTGCTCGACCTGTTCAGCTACATCGGCGGCTGGGGCGTACAGGCCGCGGCCTTTGGCGCCAGTGAAGTGTTCTGCGTCGACGCCTCGGCGTTTGCATTGGATGGTGTGGAGCGCAATGCGGCCCTCAATGGTGTTGCCGAGAAGATGACCTGCGTGGAAGGCGATGCCTTCGAAGCGATGAGGGAGCTGAAGAACGCCGAAGAGCGCTTCGACGTGGTCATCACCGACCCGCCCGCTTTCATCAAGCGCAAGAAGGACCTGAAGAACGGTGAAGCCGCCTACCGCCGCCTCAACGAAACCGCCATGCGCCTGCTCAACAAGGACGGCATCCTGGTCAGCGCCTCCTGCTCGATGCACCTGCCCGAGGACGACCTGCAGAACATCCTGCTGGGCAGCGCGCGTCATCTGGATCGCAACATTCAGCTGCTCGAGCGCGGCGGCCAGGGGCCGGATCATCCGGTGCATCCGGCAATTGCCGAAACCCGCTACATCAAGAGCATGATCTGCCGCGTCCTGCCCAATAGTTGAGCAGGCGCACCGGCGGGGTGCATTCAGCCCCGCCGGCGCTTCCGTGAGCCGTTTTATTTCGCCTAGCGTAACGCCGAGCCTCGACTGGGCTTGGATGCATGCTACGGCGCATTTCGTTTCTGGCCAGCTGCTCGGCTGGCGCAGTTATTGCTGCCTATGATTCGAACAATCGCCCACCGCACGAAATGGCGCAGGCTGAACGAACGGCCGGGCTACGAGCTCGGTCTGCTCGATAGGCCACAGGACGGGTTATGGATGATCAAGCTGGGGACCGACCGTTCCTGCAGTTTCGCAACGTAAAGAAAACCTACGACCATCGGAGCCTGGTGGTTCAGGACTTCAATCTGGATGTCGCCAAGGGCGAATTCGTCACCCTGCTCGGGCCGTCCGGTTCGGGCAAGACCACCTGCCTGATGATGCTGGCCGGCTTCGAGGACGTCACCAGCGGCGAGATCCTGATCAACGGGCGCCCGGTCAACAGCATTGCCCCCTACCGACGCAATATCGGCATGGTCTTCCAGCAATACGCGCTGTTCCCGCACATGACCATTGGCGAAAACCTTGCCTACCCGCTGAAGGTCCGCAAGCAGCCGCGCGACGAAATTCGCCGGCGGGTCGAGCAGTACCTGGCTCTGATCGAACTGCAGAGCTTCGGCGGTCGCTACCCGGCGCAGCTTTCCGGCGGCCAACGCCAGCGGGTGGCACTGGCCCGCGCGCTGATCTTCGAGCCGGACATCGTGCTGATGGACGAGCCGCTCGGCGCGCTGGACAAGAAGCTGCGCGAGCAGATGCAGTTCGAGATCAAGCGGCTGCACGACCAGCTCGGTTTCACGGTGATCTACGTCACCCACGACCAGACCGAAGCCCTGACCATGTCCGACCGCATCGCCGTGTTCAGCAAGGGTGTGGTGCAGCAGTGCGCACCGCCAAACGTGCTCTACGAACGACCGGCCAACCTCTTCGTCGCCGACTTCATCGGCGAAAGCAACAAGCTGCGCGGCACCATCGAGGCCGTCGAGGCGGACGGCGTTCGCGTGCGCCTGGACGATGGCGGCCTTGTCGGCGCGCTGAAAGCCGACTGCTGTGAGGTGGGCCAGCCGACAACGGTTTCCATCCGTCCGGAGAAGCTCACCTTCACCGAACATCTGGGCGACGTCGGCAACCGGATCCAGGCGCGCTTCGTCAGTCGGCATTACGTCGGGGAATACATCCGCTATCACTTCGAGACCGCCAATGGCACCGAACTGGTGGTGAAGAACATGAACGACTGTTCCGCGCCGCAGCTGGCGCCGCGACAGGAAATTGCCCTGGCCTGGCTACCGCAGGACAGCCAGGCCCTGGACGGGCAGGTAGCCCCTAAACCGCTGTAACACCACCGCACTCCCTTACTGCAACAGGCAACGGAGCACACACATGGCTAGATCAATGACTACCAGCGTTTCCGCATTCGCCCTGGGCGCCGCGCTGGCCGCGGCATCCCTGACCGCCAGCGCCCAGGAATCGCTGACGGTGGTGTCCTGGGGCGGCGCCTATGGCGCGGCGCAGCAGAAGCACGTCATCGACCCCTTCCAGAAGGACACCGGCGTCAGGGTGCTGTTCGAAGACTATTCCGGCGGCGTCGCCGAAATGAAGGCGCAGGTCGAGTCGGGCAACATCCAGTGGGACGTGGTCGATTTCGAAGTGATCGACCTGGAGCGCGCCTGCTCCGAGGGTCTGCTGGAAGAGGTGCCGCGCGACATCCTGCCACCGGGCGTCGACGGCACGCCGGCCGAGGAGGACTTCATTCCCGAGGCGCTGGCCAGCGAATGCGCCATCGGCAATATCGTCTGGTCGGTGGTGTTCGCCTATAACGAACGCACCATCGGCGACGCCAAGGCGGCATCGCTCGACGATTTCTTCGACACCTCGAAGATTCCCGGCAAGCGCGCGCTGCGCAAACGCCCACAGGTAAACATGGAATGGGCCCTGATGGCCGATGGTGTGGCGCCGGAGGACGTGTACGAGGTGCTCGCCACGCCGGAAGGCCAGCAGCAGGCCTTCGCCAAGCTGGACACCCTGAAGCAGGACATCGTCTGGTTCGAATCCTGGTCCCAGGCACCGCAGCTGCTCAACGACGGCGGCGCGGTGCTGGTGCAGTCCGCCAACGGCCGCTTCTATGACTCGATCCGCCAGGAGGGCAAGCCCTTCGTCATCGTCTGGGACGGCCACGTCTACGACCTTGATGCCTGGGCCGTGCTCAAGGGCACGAAGAAGAAGGACCTGGCCTTCAAGTTCATCGCCTACGCCACCGGTTCCAAGCCGCTGGCCGGCATGCCGGACGTCGCCTACGGCCCGACTCGCAAGTCGTCCATGCCGCTGGCGGACCAGACCGCTGCACCGCACCTGCCGACGGCGCACCTGGACAAGGGCATCCAGGCCGGCTCGGAGTTCTGGGCCGATTACGGTGAGTCCCTTGGCGAACGCTTCAATGAGTGGCTGTTGAAGTAACCGCCGCGCGCCCCGAGCTGCGGCGAAGGGGCGCCTTACCGGAGTATCGCCTTGACCGCCCTGACTCACGCCGAAACCGGCCAGGCCAGCGCCAGCCGGCGCAAGAAGCGCCTGCTTGCCTTCGCCTTCGTCGTACCGCTGCTGCTGTTCATCCTGCTCAGCTTCGTCGCCCCCATCGGCAGCATGCTCTGGCGCAGCGTCCATCACCCCACCGTGGCCGCGCTGATTCCCGCCACGCTGGAGCGGCTCGACCAGTGGGACGGCACCGGCATCCCGGAACAGGCCACCCTGGCGGTCTTCGCCGAAGAGCTGCATGGCCTGGCCAAGGAACGCCAGTCCGGCAAACTGGCCGAGGAGCTCAACCGCATGCAGGCAGGGCTGTCCAGCATGGTCAAGTCCACTGCACGCAGGGTCGGAAGGCTGGATCCCGAGGCGCTGCCGGAGCAGGGCGTCGCGACGTTACTCCAGGCGCACCGCGACTGGTCCGAGCCGCAAACCTGGGAAACCATCCGCCGCGCCGGCGAGGTCTACACCTACCACTACTACCTGACCGCGCTAGACCTGGAACTGGACGCCGAGCACGGCATCCAGTCCCGAGACACCGAGATCTACCGTCAACTGTATGCCAAGACGCTGAAGATGGCACTGACCATCACCCTGCTTTGTGCGCTGCTCGGCTACCCGCTGGCCTACTATCTGGCCAGCCTGCCGAGCAATCGCGCCAACCTGCTGCTGGTGCTGGTGCTGCTGCCGTTCTGGACATCGCTGCTGGTGCGCACTACGGCGTGGATTGCGCTGCTGCAGACCAACGGCGTGATCAACAGCTTCCTGCTAAGCATCGGCGCCATCGCCACACCCTTCGAAATGCTCTACACCGCGTTCGCCACCGTGCTGGCGATGACCCACATCCTGCTGCCGTTCATGATCCTGCCGCTGTACAGCGTGATGCGCGGTATCGATCCCAGCTACCTGCGCGCCGCTCTCTCCCTTGGTGCCCGACCGCTACCGGCCTTCGCCCGGATCTATTTCCCAATGACCCTTCCGGGGCTCAGTGCCGGCGCGCTGCTGGTGTTCATCATTTCCGTGGGTTACTACATCACCCCGGCGCTGGTGGGCGGCACCGACGGGCAGATGATCAGCAACATCATCGCCTTCCATATGCAGTCGTCGAACAACTGGGAGCTGGCCGCCGCGCTGGGCTCGCTGCTGCTGGCGCTGATCCTGCTGCTGTATTGGGTGTACGACCGCTTCGTCGGCGCCGGCAGCATCAAACTCGGATGAACTGCGCCCTATGAAAACGCCTTCCTACTACGGTTTCTGGCACCACCTGGGCAACTGGCTGCTGAAGACCAGTTCCTGGCTGGTGCTGCTGTTCCTGATCCTGCCGATCCTGGTGATCGTGCCGCTGTCGTTCAACAGCGAACCCTTCTTCAGTTTCACCGAAGGCATGCTGACCCTGCAGCCGGACGCCTGGTCGCTGCGCTGGTACGAACAGGTGTTCACCGACGCGCGCTGGCTGCTGGCGATCAAGAACAGCTTCATCATCGGCTTCTTCGCCACGCTGCTGGCCACGGTGCTCGGCACCTGCGCGGCGGTGGGCCTGGCGCGGGACGACATGCCGCTGCGCCGCATCATTACCGCGCTGCTGCTCTCACCGATGATCGTGCCGCTGATCATCACCGCAGCCGGCATGTTCTTCTTCTATTCGAACCTGAACCTGGCCGGCACCTATCTGGGCGTGATCATCGCCCACGCCGCGCTGGGCACGCCCTTCGTGATCATCACCGTCACTGCGACGCTGAGCGGCTTCGACTACTCGCTGGTGCGCGCCGCGCTGAACCTCGGCGCCTCGCCATTACGAGTGTTCTTCGATGTGATTTTGCCGCTGATCCGCCCCGGGGTGATTTCCGGCGCCCTGTTCGCCTTCATCACCTCCTTCGATGAAGTGGTGGTGGTGCTGTTCATGGCCGGTCCGCAGCAGCGCACCATTCCGCGCCAGATGTTTTCCGGCCTGCGCGAGCAGATCAACCCCAGCATCCTCGCCGTGGCGACCCTGCTGATTCTGCTGTCGATCATGTTGCTGGTGACGCTCGAGGTGCTGCGTCGCCGATCCCAGCGCCTGCGCGGCGTGGACATGCCCGACTAGGATTGGCTGCGCCCTGCGCGGAGTCTCCAGACGGGGGCCCTTTCGCCTGGGAGCCCGGGGGGATTAGAATCCCCCATCCTGCCCCACCTCCGGCGGACTCCCGAGCCGGCCGAAGCAGCGGCAACCCCGCCTGACCCTCCGGCCCCCACCCCGACAAACACCCAATCGGTTTGCCTTGGGCGTGCGGAGCGCTCACCATACGCACAACCTGACCAGCCTTAGCAGGACCGATTGCCATGCCCGATTACCGCTCGAAAACTTCCACGCACGGCCGCAACATGGCCGGTGCCCGCGCGTTGTGGCGTGCCACCGGCATGAAGGACGATGATTTCAAGAAGCCGATCATCGCCATCTCCAACTCCTTCACCCAGTTCGTGCCCGGCCACGTGCACCTGAAGGACCTGGGCCAGCTCGTCGCCCGCGAGATCGAAAAGGCCGGCGGCGTCGCCAAGGAATTCAACACCATCGCGGTCGACGACGGCATCGCCATGGGCCACGACGGCATGCTTTATTCCCTGCCATCGCGCGAGATCATCGCCGACTCGGTGGAATACATGGTCAACGCGCATTGCGCCGACGCCATCGTCTGCATCAGTAACTGCGACAAGATCACCCCCGGCATGCTGATGGCCGCCCTGCGCCTGAACATCCCGGTGGTGTTCGTCTCCGGCGGCCCGATGGAAGCCGGCAAGACCAAGCTCGCCAGCCACGGCCTGGACCTGGTTGACGCCATGGTCATCGCTGCCGATGAAAGCGCCTCCGACGAGAAGGTCGCCGAATACGAGCGCAGCGCCTGCCCGACCTGCGGCAGCTGCTCCGGCATGTTCACCGCAAACTCGATGAACTGTCTGGCCGAAGCCTTAGGGCTAGCCCTGCCGGGCAACGGCTCGACCCTGGCGACCCACAGCGACCGCGAGCAGCTGTTCCTGCGCGCCGGCCGTACCGTCGTCGAGCTGTGCCAGCGTTATTACGGTGAAGGCGACGAGTCGGTGCTGCCGCGCAACATCGCCAGCCGCCCTGCGTTCGAGAACGCAATGACCCTGGATATCGCCATGGGCGGCTCGACCAACACCATCCTGCACCTGCTGGCCGCGGCTCAGGAAGCCGAGGTCGATTTCGACCTGCGCGCCATCGACGCCCTGTCGCGCAAGGTGCCGCAGCTGTGCAAGGTCGCGCCGAACATCCAGAAGTACCACATGGAAGACGTGCACCGCGCCGGCGGGATCTTCTCCATCCTCGGCGAACTGGCCCGTGGCGGCCTGCTGCACACCGACGTGCCCACCGTGCACAGCCGGACGCTGGCAGAAGGCATCGCCAAATGGGACATCACCCAGACCCAGGACGAAGCGGTACACACCTTCTTCAAGGCCGGCCCGGCCGGTATCCCGACGCAGACGGCGTTCAGCCAGTCGACCCGCTGGGACACCCTCGACCTGGATCGCGCCGAAGGCTGCATCCGCAGCGTCGAGCATGCCTATTCCCAGGAAGGCGGCCTGGCCGTGCTCTACGGCAACATCGCCCTCGACGGCTGTGTGGTAAAAACGGCGGGCGTGGATGAATCCATCCACGTCTTCGAAGGCACCGCCAAGATCTTCGAAAGCCAGGACAGCGCCGTGAAGGGCATCCTCAATGACGAGGTGAAGGCCGGCGACATCGTCATCATTCGCTACGAAGGCCCGAAGGGCGGCCCGGGCATGCAGGAAATGCTCTACCCGACCTCGTACCTGAAGTCCAAAGGGCTGGGCAAGGACTGCGCCCTGCTCACCGACGGCCGCTTCTCCGGCGGCACCTCGGGCCTGTCCATCGGCCATGCCTCGCCGGAAGCGGCTGCGGGCGGTGCCATCGGCTTGGTGCGCGACGGCGACAAGGTGCTGATCGACATTCCCAACCGCAGCATCCAGCTGCAGGTCAGCGATGAAGAGCTGGCCCACCGCCGCATCGAGCAGGACAAGAAAGGCTGGAAGCCCGCCGCACCGCGCGCGCGCAAGGTGACCACCGCGCTCAAGGCCTACGCCCTGCTCGCCACCAGCGCCGACAAGGGCGCGGTGCGCAACAAGGCAATGCTGGACGGCTGATTCAGCGTCGAAAAGAGCCCGGCGCGCCGGGCTCTTTCATGGTTCGCCGATGGCCGGTTCCAGGCGAATCCGTCCAATCGCGTTGAAGCGGGGCGCGACCAGTTCGAATTCCCCCGCTCACGAACCTCGCCTAGCGCCTCGCTGTCCGGAAGCGCGTCTCCGCTGATGCGCAACTGACCAAGCCAACGCCAGCCTTCCGCCGCAACCCGTCCCGGCACCGGCACCACGCTGGGCTCGCCGCGAAGCAGCAGGACTTCGGCTTGGCCGTCCCGATCCAGATCCGCCGCAAACAACCGACACTCTGTTAGGCATCCCTGATTGCACGCGCCTCCTGAGCGAGGCGCTGGCAGACCTCATCGGCGATCGCCAGGGCCGCGGTCAGTCCTGGCGACTCGATGCCGAACAGATTCACCAGCCCCGCAACGCCATGCTCGGCAGGCCCGTCGATACGAAAATCCGCTGCCGGTTCGCCGGGGCCGCTGATCTTCGGGCGAATGCCGGTATAGGCCGGTTGCAACGCACCATCGGGCAATCCCGGCCAGTAACGGCGGATGGCGGCATAAAAACCGTCAGCGCGACTTTCATCCATCGTGTAATCAAGGCCGTCGACCCACTCCACGTCCGGGCCGAAACGAGCCTGTCCGCCGAGGTCCAGGGTCAGGTGTACGCCCAGCCCGCCAGGCTCGGGCAACGGATAGACCAGATGGTGGAAAGGCGTTGCAGTCGCCAGGCTGAAATAGCTGCCCTTGGCGAAGTAGCGCGCCGGCACCGATTCGGCGGCAAGCCCCACCGTACGCGCGGCGATCTCGGGGGCGGCATGACCGGCACAGTTGATGACGCTGACGGCAGCCAGCGTCATGGGCGCGTCGCCACCGACGTCGACGCGCAACCCCGCGTCCATCACTTCCATTTCCGTGACCGGTGCATGCAGCGCCAACAGCGCGCCCGCGGCTTCGGCATCGCCTTGCAGCGCCAGCATCAAGGCGTGGCTGTCGACGATCCCGGTGCCGGGCGAGAGCAATCCAGCCACGGCATTGAGCTGCGGCTCCAGCATCTTCACCTCGTCCGCGTCGAGTCTGCGCAAGTCGTCGACGCCATTGGCCAGGGCATGAGTCTGCAGCGCGTCGAGCCCTGCCAACTGTGATGCGTCGGTGGCGATGATCAGCTTGCCGCAGCGCCGACAAGGCACGCCGTGGCTGTCGCAGAACCCATAGAGCGCGTCCCGCCCGGCCACGCACAGCCGCGCCTTCAACGACCCTTGCGGATAGTAGATGCCGGCATGAATGACCTCGCTGTTGCGCGAACTGGTGGCTGTGCCGATGGCTGACCCGGCCTCCAGAATCAGCACTTCACGCCCAGCCTGGGCCAGTGCCCGCGCTACCGCCAGCCCCACCACGCCAGCACCGATGACCACGCAATCGACCCGCTCCATTCCTGTTCCCCTTCGATAAGGCGAGCGCCAGACTGCCGCAAGATCGAACCGCGGCCAAGCCTCGCTTGCCCAACATCCATACACTCACGAAAACGGGAGCCACCATGCGCATCGGCATCATCTCCGATACCCACGGCTTGCTGCGCCCCGAAGCGCTCGCCGCGCTCCAGGGTTGCGAGCGGATCATCCATGCCGGCGACATCGGCAAACCCGAGGTGCTGGACAGGTTGCGTGAGCTGGGGCCACTGGACGCAATTCGTGGCAATGTCGACAGCGGTGACTGGGCCACAGCGATCCCCGAAACCCTTGATCTGCGGATCGATGGGCTTCGCATCCACGTCACCCACGACGTCAAGACCATGCAGATCGACCCGGTCGCCGAGGGGGTTGCCGTGGTGATTGCCGGGCACTCGCACCAACCCAAGATCGAGCAGGTCAACGACGTGCTCTACCTCAACCCGGGCAGTGCCGGCCGCCGGCGCTTCAAGTTGCCGATCAGCCTGGCTTTGCTGGACATCGAAGACGGGCAGCCGCGCGCGCAACTGGTCACGCTGGGTTAGGCCGGAGCGCGGGTCTCAGGACGGATTTATCGGTCTGCCCAGGAACCGCACCAACCACCAAGGGGCGAATTCATTCGCCCGACGGGGCCCACGGAACTCCGGCGCGTCAGCTGACCCCCATGTAGCGATCGGCACGGTGATTGACCGCCAGCACCAGATTCAGCGCCACCGCGCCGAGCACCGAAAGGGCCACCTTATCCAGCGGCACGATGAACACCGCCGCCAGCACGATCAGCGCATCGATGCCCATCTGAAAGGTCCCGGCGCGCAGGCCGAACCGCTCCTGCAGGAACAGCGCAAGGATATTCACACCCCCGAGGCTGGCGCGGTGGCGGAACAGCATCAGCAGCCCGATGCCCATGGCGAAACCGCCGAACAGTGCGGCGTAATAGATGTTCAGCTCGGCAAAGCGAATCCACTGCGGCGTCAGCTCCGCCAGCAGCGAAACCAGGCCCACCGCGATGATGGTGCGCAGCGTGAAGCTCCAGCCCATGCGCCAGATCGCCAGCAGGTAGAAAGGGATATTGAGAGTGAAGAACACCAGCCCGAACGGCCAGCCGGCGACGTACTTGAACAGGAACGCAAGGCCCACGGTGCCGCCGGTGAGCAGCCCGGCATGGCTGTAGAAGGCAATGCCCAGCGCCACCATCGCGGTGCCCAGCAGCAGCGCCAAGGCGTCCTCCCAGAGCGGATGACGGACGAAGATGGCAGCGATGGTTTCGGGCTGCTCCGTGTCCGCATGATCAGTGTCAGGTTTCACCGCGTTCGCTTGCGTAGTGCCAGCTTGCACTGCGCCACGTTGCACTACGCCACGTTGCACTACGCCACGTTTGTCATTCGGCATCGGAGATGTCTCGTGTGAAGCGGACGGAAAGCATAAGCGCTGATGCCAGGCCAGGACTTGGCAACAGTCAAGGAAGCTTGCGGGACGGGCTCAGCGGCGCTGCCAGGTCTCGAAACGGTACGCCGGGGCGTCGCCCTCGGCCGGATGTGACTGGCTCTCGGTACGCTGCCATTCGGCTTCTTCGAAGGCGGGGAAAAAGGCGTCGCCTTCAGGGGCCGCATCGATTCGGGTGAGGTAGAGGCGCTGAGCTTGCCCCAATGCCTGGGCATAGAGCTGCGCGCCGCCAATCAGCATCAGCTCGTCAACGCCCTGCTCGCGCGCCCACTGCTCGGCGCGAGCCAACGCGGCGTCGAGTGCAGGGAAGGTCTCGGCACCTTCGACTTGCAGATCGGCCTGACGACTGACCACCAGGTTCAGCCGGCCCGGCAACGGGCGACCAAGCGAATCCCAGGTCTTGCGCCCCATGATGATCGGCTTGCCAAGGGTCATGGCCTTGAAGTGTTTGAGGTCGGCCGGCAGATGCCAGGGCATCCTGTTGTCGAGGCCGATGACGCGGTTGTTCGCCAGGGCCGCGATCATGGCGAGGGGAAGTGAGGTCTGATTCATGGCGGCGAGAATAACAGAGCGCCCGCGGCGCAGTCAGCGCCGTCAGATACACGTCAACATCATCGAACGGTCATCTTCGCTTTACCAAAGTGTCAAGCGGTCGTCATTCTCAGGTTTCAGGCTTACCGCTCCCCTTCCACGAAGACGCCGACAATGGCCCGCCACAGCCGCCCTACCCTGCGCCACCTGTTTGCCGCCTGCAGCCTGCTGCTGCCGATCGCCGCCTTTGCCGCCACGCCCGACGCCTCGGTCGCGGCCAAGAACGCCCGCGACGAGCCCCATCCGCTGGTCATTGCCCACCGCGGCGCCAGTGGCTATGTGCCCGAGCACACCCTCGCCTCTTACGCGCTGGCCATCCTGCTGGGTGCCGACTATATCGAGCCGGATCTGGTCATGACCCGCGACGGCGAGTTGGTCGCCCGTCACGACAACGAACTGGGGCTGACCACCGATGTGTCGCAGCACCCCGAGTTCGCCGACCGCAAGCGCACTCAAATGGTCGACGGTGTGAAGCTCACCGGCTGGTTCAGCGAAGACTTCACCCTGGCCGAGCTGAAAACCCTGCGCGCCATCGAACGCATCCCGGACATCCGCCCCGGTAACGCGCGGCTCGACGGCAGCCTGGAAATTCCCACGTTGCAGGAAATCATCGATCTGGTGAAAACCATGCAGCTGAGCGAGCGCCGCCGCATCGGCCTGTACCCGGAAACCAAGCACCCGACGCACTTCCAGCAACTCGGCCTGGCGATGGAAAAGCCGCTGGTGCGCATCCTCCACCGCAACGGCTATGCAGGCCGCAGCGCGCCGGTGTATATCCAGTCGTTCGAAGTCGAGAACCTCAAGACCCTCAGCGGCTTGACGCAGCTGCGCCTGGTTCAGCTGTTCGGTGGCGGTCAGCCGTACGACCAGCAGGTGCGCGGCAGCAAACTGACCTATGCGCAGATGGCAACCGCAGAAGGCCTGGAGGCCATCTCGCGCTACGCCGCGGGCGTCGGCCCCGAAAAGAGCTACATCATTCCGCGTGACGCCAATGGCAACCTCGGCCAGCCCACCGACTTCGTGCCGAACGCCCACGCCGCTGGCCTGAAGGTGCACCCGTACACTTTCCGCGCCGAGAACCTGTTCCTCCCGACCAACCTGCGCAACGGCGACTCCCCAACCGAGCGCGGCGACATAGAAGCCGACATACAGGCCTTCCTCGACGCCGGCATCGACGGGCTGTTCATCGATCAGCCGGATATCGCGGTAAAGGTGCGCGGGCAGTGATACCCAGCGCCACCCCGCCCGGCCAGGATGGCCGGGCACTCCTACGTCCGGGTTGTCATGTAAAGTGATCGGCGCTGAGCGAGCGAATCAGCCGATCACGCCCGCCTCGTGCAGCTCGGCCAGTTCCGCTTCGCTTTTGCCGAGCACACGGGTGAGCACGCTGTCGGTGTGCTGACCGTGCAGCGGCGGCGCCTTGGCGACAACCGTTGGCGTACGCGAGAAGCGCAGCGGGCTGCGCACCATGCGCACCTCCCCGGCGACCGGATGCTCGGCACTGATGACGAGGTCGCGATAGCCTGCTGTTTCCGACTCCAAGGCTTGAGCGACATTTTTCACTTCACCGACCGGAATCGCCTGGGCGCGCAGGGCTTCGATCAACGCCTCGCTGTGCCATTTTCCGAACGCCTCCTGTAACAGCGAGATCAGCCGCTCACGATGCTCGGTGCGGCCCTTGTTCTGGGCGAAGCGCGGATCGCTGTACAGCTCTGGACGCTTGAGCACGTCCAGACACAGGCGGCGATACTGCTCGTCGTTGCCCACGGCCAAGGCGATGCTGCCATCGGCGGTGTTGAACAGCTGGTAGGGCACGATGCTCGCGTGCGCATTGCCGTACCGCTGCGGCACCTTGCCCGTGTTGAGGTAGCCGGACGCGACATTGGCCAGGAAGTGCAGCGCACTGTCGGACAGCGCGATGTCCACCGACTGACCGAGCCCGGACTTCTCCCGCTCGAACAGCGCCGCCAGGATGCCCTGAACCGCATTCATGCCAGTGACCAGATCGATGAAAGCCACACCCAGGCGCATGGGCTCGCCCTCCTTGTCACCCGTGATCGACATGAAGCCGCTCTCGGCCTGGATGATGAAGTCGTAGCCAGGCCGGTTTTCCATCGGGTTGCCGCGCCCGTATCCGGTAATCGAGCAATGGATGAGTCGAGGATTGACCGCTGCAAGCGTCTCGTAATCCAGCCCGAGGCGCTTGAGGCTCGCCGGCAGGAAGTTCTCGACCACGACGTCGGCTTGCGCGGCCAGATCAAGGATCAGCTGACGCCCCTCGGGTTTACGCAAGTCCACCGCCAGGCTCTGCTTGTTGCGATTGGCGCTGAGGTAGTAGGTGGAGATGCCGGCCTTCGCCGGCGGCATCCAGCTGCGGGTGTCGTCACCCTCCAGGCTTTCGATCTTCCAGACCTCGGCACCGAGGTCCGCCAGGGCCATGGTCGACCAGGGCCCAGCGAGGATGCGTGTCAGATCCAGTACCTTGATGCCTTGCAGAACACTCATCGACTCTCCTTCTAATCTGATCGGGCAATGGAGTCGAAACTGGCGCAAGCGGGTCAAAACCACAACCAGCGGCAGACGCAGTAGCGTTCGATAATCGAACACCATTTCCGTCCAGCGGAGCCTCGGCAGGGCGGCTTCCTTTATGGTGAACGCGTCCGAGCCGCTGGCGATGGCCTATGCCAGCCAGTAGTCGTCGGACACTCACAACAATTACAGGACGGGATTTTTCCTATGGCTCTGACTCTCAAGCGCACCCTGCGCCTGCTTCTGCTGGGCACCATGCTCCCGCTCGCTTCCGTTGCGGCTCAGGCCGCCGAATGGCCAACCGATACCGTTCGCCTGGTGGTGCCCTATGCGCCGGGCGGCACGACGGATGTGCTGTCGCGCAAGGTTGCCGATCTGCTGCAACAGGAAATCGGCTCCGTGGTGGTCGAAAACCGTCCGGGCGCTGGCTCGACCATGGCCACCGGACAACTGGCCCGCGGCGGGCGGGGCGCCGACCACACCATTCTGATGGCGTCTCCCGGGCACACCATCGGCCCGGTGATCTACAAGAAGTTGCCCTACGAGCCGGTGAAAGACTTCAAATTCATCCGCAACATCATCGAAATCCCCAACGTGATGGTGGTGCCGGCCGACAGCCCGTACAACTCGGTCGAAGAATTCATCGAGGCGGCCAAGACCAAGGAGATGACCTTCAGCTCCGCCGGCATCGGCAGCTCGATCCATATGTCCGGCGAGTTGTTCAAGGCCATGACCGGCACCCAGATGACCCACGTCCCCTTCCGTGGCAGCGGCGAGGCACTGCCTGCGTTGCTCAGCGGCGACGTCGACGTCTCCTTCGAAAACATGCCCACCGTGCTCGCGCACATCCAGTCCGGCAAGCTCAAGGCGCTGGCCGTCACCTCCAAAGAGGCCTCTCCGTACCTGCCGAATGTCGAGCCGCTGTCCAAAATCGGCGCGGACCTGGGCCTGGGCGAATTCGTCACCACCGCCTGGTTCGGGCTGATCGCCGATGACCAGATGTCCGACCAGGCCGTCCAGACGCTGCAGACCGCACTGGACAAAGTCATGGAGGATCAGAGCTTCAAGGATTTCGCCGCACAGATCGGTGGCGAGCCGGCGACCGAGGAAGGCGATGATTTCCGTGACTATGTCGCTGAGGACGTTCAGCGCTGGCAGCGTGTAGCCGGTCAGGCCGAGCTGAACTGATCGGAGGCCCGTCATGACCACCGATGCTGCGGTGAGCCGCCCGCGCCGGGCCAATCTCAACACATGGCTGGGCGTGTTCTGGTTGATCGCGGCGCTGGTGTTTCTGTTCTACCTGGTGCCGAACCATATCGACGAAGCCCCCATGGTCGACAACCCCATGCAGTCGCCACGCTGGCTGCCCAGTGTGGCGGGCTGGCTGATCGCGGCGTTGTCGCTGGCGTTGATCGTTGAAGGCTGCTTGCGACCGCCGGCCCGGACCGCAGCCGTCGAATCCGAACGCGCGCCGGCCCGGCGCTGGCTGCTGATGTTGGCCGGGCTGGGCGCCTATTGGCTGCTGTTCGATCTGCTCGGCGCCATCGTCGCCGGTATTCTCGGCACGCTGCTGCTGTTTGCCGCCCATCCGGTGCGCAAGCCCTGGCTCTATCTGCTGGCGATTGCATTGCCGTGGCTGGTAAGCCTGCTGTTCATCCACGTACTGAATGTCCCGCTGCCCTCCGGCACGCTATGGAACTGACGGCGCCCTTACGCGAGTAACCGAATGGAAGGTTTTTCCGAAGTCCTGGACTTGTTTCTCAGCGTCGACAATTTCATCGCCATCTTCATCGGCGTGTTGATTGGGGTGGTCATCGGCGCGATTCCTGGCCTTACCGCGACCATGGCCGTTGCGCTAGCCCTGCCTTTCACCTTTTCGCTGGAGCCGGTGACGGCGATCCTGCTGCTGGTGGGCATCTACAAGGGCGGCATGTACGGCGGTTCGATCACCGCCATTCTGATCCACACGCCCGGTTCGCCGGCCGCCGCCTGCACGTTGCTCGACGGCTATCCGTTGACGCAGCAGGGCAAGGCGAAGAAGGCGCTGCAGATGGCGCTCTACTCGTCATGCATCGCCGATGTGTTATCGAACCTGGCGCTGATCCTGTTCGCCTCCTACCTGGCCAAGGTCGCGCTCAATTTCGGGCCGCCAGAGTTCTTCTGGCTGATCTGCTTTTCGCTGACCATCATCGTCTCAATCGCAGGCGACTCGCCGGTCAAGGGTCTGATCGCTGCCAGCTTCGGCGTCATCGTGTCCATGATCGGCATGGATGCGGTATACGGCAGCCAACGCCTGACGTTCGATAACTACAACCTGATGGACCGGGTCTCCTTCGTGCCGTTGCTGATCGGCCTGTTCGCTATCCCCGAGGTGATCGATTTCTACCTGAAGAAGGCCGGCCCGCATATCCGCGCCGCCTCCAGCGGGGCTGGCCTGACGCTTGGCGAACTCAAGTCCAGCCTGGTCACCATCGTGCGCGGCTCCTTTATCGGCGTAATCATCGGCGCCATTCCAGGTGCCGGCGCCACCGCGGCATCTTTCATCTCCTATAGCGAAGCCAAACGGCGCTCGCCGAACGCCGCCAACTTCGGCAAGGGCGAGCTGGAAGGCGTGGCCGCGGCCGAGTCAGGCAACAACGGCGTGGCCGGCGCAACCCTCATACCGCTGCTGTCGCTGGGCATCCCCGGCGACGTCATCACCGCGATCATCCTCGGCGCCTTCATGATCCATGGGCTGACGCCCGGCCCGGTGCTGTTCCAGGAAAACCTCACCCTGATCTATGCACTGTTCTGCGGGATCATGCTGAGCTCGGCGGTGCTGCTGTTCGTCGGTCACGGCGTGATCAAGTATTTCTCACTGATCGCCGAGATCCCCAAGGCCATCCTGCTGCCGATCGTGCTGATGTTCTGCGTCTATGGCTCCTTCGCGGTGAACAACAGCCTGTTCGACATCGGCCTGATGCTGCTCTTCGGCGTGATCGGCTATCTGTTCAACCGCACCGGCTTCGCCACAGCGCCCTTCCTCCTCGGTTTCATTCTCGGGCCCATGTTCGAGGACAACCTCAGGCGCACGCTGCTGATCGGCCGCGGCGATCCGATGATCTTCTTCCGCGGGCCGATTACCTGGATCTTCATCGTGCTCACCGGCTTGTCGCTGTTCTTCGCCGTTCGGCGTTATTGGCAGGAGCGAATCCGGGCGAGCTGACCATTTCACCCTTGTGACCGGCAGCGGTTATCCTCAGGGCCGAGCCCTTCCCCGAGAAACCGTGTGCCTGCACCTCTCCCACCCTCACCGAATCCCCTCGACCGTCTCTGGCTGACCGAAGCCGTGCGCCTGCGCGAAGAGCACGCCGGGCCGCTGGATGATGCCGAAGCCAATCGCCAGGCCCGCGCGCAGGGCGGCACGCTGCCGGAGCTGATCGAGTTCCGCGCGCTGTGGCTGGCGCGCCGTGACGGCCTGATCGATGCCTTGCAGCACTGGCGCCAGGGCGCACGGCTGGCCGGCTTTGCGCTGGTGCTGCTGGCGCTGTTCACCGGGGCCGGGCTGGGGCTGGCGGCGCTGGGTGATGGCGTGCGACCGGTCAACGTGTTCTGGGCGCTGGGCAGCCTGCTCGGGCTGAATCTGCTGACGCTGCTGGGCTGGCTGCTGGGCTTCTTCTTTGCAGGCGATGCCGGTGGTGCGCTGGGCCGGCTGTGGCTCTGGCTCAGCGAAAAGCTCGCCCGCGACGCCCGCGCGGTGCAGCTGGCGCCGGCCCTGCTCGCGGTGCTGGAACAACGCCGCCTCGGCCGCTGGCTCTTGGGGCTCGGCGTACACGGCTTGTGGCTGGTGGCGATGACCAGTGCGGTGGTGACACTGCTCGCGCTGCTCGCCACGCGGCGTTACGGCTTCGTCTGGGAAACCACCATCCTTGGCGAAGGCGCGTTCATCAGCCTGACCCAGGCGCTCGGCACGCTGCCCGCGCTGCTGGGCTTCAGCGTGCCGGATATCGAGCAGATCCGCGCCAGCGGCGCGCTCGGCAACGGTGCCGACGGCGCCCGGCAAAGCTGGGCCGGCTGGTTGGTCGGCGTGGTGCTGATATACGGGCTGCTGCCTCGCCTGCTCCTGGCGCTGTTTTGCCTGTGGCGCTGGCGACAGGGCCGTGCCCAGCTGCGGCTCGATCTGCAACTGCCGACCTATCGCCTGCTGCGTGAACGCCTGCAGCCCCCTAGCGAACGCCTCGGCATCAGCGATCAGGCTCCGGCGCAGTTGCACGCGCCCAGTGCTGGCACGCAGCTGGACGGCAGCGAGGGCGCGGTACTGGTTGCCATCGAGCTGGACCAGAGACATCCCTGGCCGCCAAAACTACCCAAATCCGTGGCCGATGCGGGCGTGCTGGATGACCGCGAGCAACGTCGGCGGTTGCTCGAGCAACTGACCCGCTTCCCACCGCAACGCCTGGCCATCGCCTGCGATCCGCGTCGTTCGCCGGACCGCGGCACCCTGGCGCTGATCGGTGAGCTCAGCCGCTGCGCTGCCGAGACCCGCGTCTGGCTGCTGCAGCCGCCCGCCGGCGAGGCTCTGGACAGTTATCGATTGCAGGACTGGAAACAGGCGCTGGACGGCCTCGCCTTGCCTTATTCCACCAGCGCGCCACTGACCTGGCTGGAGAGTGGTCATGATTGAGCAGCTCCGCATTGCTCCAGTAGGAGCCAGCTTGCCGGCGGCAGCGACCTTGCACAGGGGATCGCCAGCAAGCTGGCTCCTACAAAGGCGAGCGCAGCGGAGCAATAAGCCATGAGCGCGCCCCTGAAACTCGCGCTGGTCGGCCACACCAATGTCGGCAAGACCTCGCTGCTGCGCACCCTGACCCGCGATGTCAGCTTTGGCGAGGTCTCGCACCGGCCGAGCACCACGCGGCACGTCGAAGGCGCACGGCTGTCGGTGGACGGCGAGCCACTGCTGGAGCTCTACGACACGCCCGGCCTGGAGGACGCCATCGCCCTGCTCGACCATCTCGAACGGATCGAACGCCCCGGCGAGCGGCTCGACGGCACGGCCCGCACCGCCCGTTTCCTCGATGGCAGCGAGGCGCGCCAGCGCTTCGAACAGGAGGCCAAGGTATTGCGCCAGCTGCTGGCCAGCGATGCCGGACTCTATGTGATCGATGCCCGCGAACCGGTGTTGGCCAAATACAAGGATGAGCTGGCAGTGCTGGCCGGCTGTGGCAAACCGCTGCTGCCGGTACTCAACTTCGTCGCCCAGACCGGCCACCGTGAAGAGCAATGGCGCGAAGCACTGGCGCGCCTGGGCCTGCATGCGCTGGTACGTTTCGACAGCGTGGCCCCGCCGATCGATGGCGAGCGTCGCCTGTATGAAAGCCTGGCGCTGCTGCTGGAGCAGTCGCGTCCGAAGTTGCAGCGCCTGATCGATGACCATGAGGCCCAGTCCTTGGCCCGGCTGAGCGAGGGCCACCGGCTGATCGCCGAGATGCTGGTTGATGTCGCGGCATGCCGACGCAGCGTCGCCGCCCAAGCGGAGCTGGAGCGCGGCGCCATCCGGGAATTGCACGACGCCGTGCGGTCCCGGGAACAACGCTGCGTCGAAGCCTTGCTGCGGCTGTACGGGTTCCGTCCGCAGGATGCCGCGGCAGCCGATCTGCCGCTGCTCGGCGGCCGCTGGGGTGACGACCTGTTCAATCCTGAAACACTCAAGGAGCTGGGTGTGAAGATCGGTGGCGGGATGGCCGCCGGTGCGGCTGCCGGTGCAGGCATGGATCTGATGGTCGGCGGCATCACCCTGGGCGCGGCCGCGCTGCTCGGCGCCATTGCCGGCGGCGGCGCACAGACAGCCAGGCACTACGGCAACCGCCTGCTGGGCAAGCTCAAAGGCCAGCGCGAACTCACCGTCGATGATGCCGTGCTGCGCCTGCTCGCCCTGCGCCAGCGACAGTTATTGATCGCCCTCGCCGCCCGTGGGCACGCGGCAATAGAAGCGATCCGCCTCGGTGCACCGGACGACAAGACCTGGCGCGAAGGCAAGCTCCCCGCAGCGTTGCACCGATGCCGCGCGCATCCGCAATGGTCGTCGCTCAATCCCGGCGCACGCCTGGAACAGGCCGAACGGCAACAGCAGTTGACGGAACTGGTCGCCAGTCTGCAGCGCAGCTAAGACGCTGCGGAAGATAGCCACTGCTGGTGGGCTGAAGCCCACCCTACATGAAGACACCATGCTCGGCCGTAGGGTGGGCTTCAGCCCACCGTAGCGCTACCGCATAATGCTTCTCCTCCCCTAATGCACGGACGCGCCTGGATGGGCGGTCTGCGCTTTGCCCTCACCCACGACTGGCGCCGCCACGCTACCGAAACGCAACGCGCCCAGCGTCGCCAGCATGATCAGCAGCCCGCCGGACCATTCCGGCAGCGTCAACCGCTCCCCCAGCCAGAGCCCGGCGATAATCGCGCCGAACAAAGGCTCGGAGCCCATCAACAAAGAAACACGCGTCGCGCTGGTCCGGCCCAGCGCCAGGTTCTGTGCATAGAGCGCAAACAACGTGGCGAAGGCCACCAGGTACAAGGTCGCGGCCCAGAATGCCGGACTCTGCGGCAACGTCGGCAAGCCACCCGGCAGTGATAGGCCCAGTATCAGGCAACCTGACGCCACCACTCCACTCTGCACCGCCGTGAGCGCCAATGCTGGAACCTGCAGATCGGCGGTCAGCCGGCGCGTAAGGCAAACCAGCACGGCACGCAGCAGCGCCGCCGCGAGCATCAGCCCATCCCCCGGATTGAGCGAGATGGCCATGCCTCCGGTCAGCAGCCAGACGCCGACCAACGACAGGGCACAAGCCACAAACAACAGATTGCTCGGGCGCTGACGCAGCAGCGCCCATTCCACGAAGGGCGTGAAGACTACGCACAGGCTGATGAGAAAGGCAGCGTTACTGGCACTGGTCAGCATCACGCCCCAGGTTTCGCAAAGGAAGATCCCGAGCATGACCAGCCCCAGCGGCAGGCCCGGACGAATCGCCCGTCGCCCCTCACCGCGCAGCTGTGGCAGCAGCAGGATAAACGTCAGTCCGAAGCGAATTGCCAGAAACCCCAGCACTGGATAGAACCATAGCGCCTGCTTGGTCAACGCATAGCTGCTGCCCCAAATGATCGCGACGACCAGCAGCATGGCATCGGCCAGCCAGAGGTTGCGTCGCACCACGCCTTGCCAATCGCTCATGCTGCCCGACCTCTTTATCTGCAATGCGTGGATTGTCCATTGCTACGTTAAGATTGATAATCCAGCCATTCGGAAAAGGATTTGTGCAGCATGAGAACAAATGACAAGGCCGCGTTGCTGCCGGGTATGGCGGTTTTCGTACGCGTGGTCGAGGCCGGGAGTTTCTCCGCTGCGGCCCGTCATCTAGGCACCACCGCCTCGGCAGTGAGCCGCCAGGTGGCGCGCCTGGAGCAGGCGCTGTCGCTACGACTGATGGAGCGCACCACGCGACAATTGCGGCTGAATGAGGCCGGCAGCGAGTTCTATGCCGACTGCCGCACGATGCTGGACGCCGCCGACCAGGCACTGGCCATCGGTGAGCGCCTGATGAGCAGCCCACGTGGGCTGGTGCGCCTGAGCGTACCCAAGGGTTACGGCAAGTTTGTCATCAGTCCGCTGATGCCAGGTTTCCTCCGGCGCTACGGCGAGGTCGATGTGCAGTTGCAGGTCAGCGATCAGAGCCCGGACCTGATCGAAGATGGCTTCGACCTGCTGGTCAAGGTCACTGATCAACCACCCGAAGGCCTGGCCGGCAAGCCGCTCGGTCCGGTCCGGCAGCTGCTTTGCGCCAGCCCGGCGTACCTGCAACAGCACGGCACGCCCCAGCATCCACAGGAACTGCTGCGCCACAGCTGCCTGTATCTGGGCGAGCACGCGGGCGATAACCGCTGGCATTTCAGCGATGGCGAACAGGAGGAAGTGGTGACGGTGCGTGGTCGCTACATCAGCAACCACAGTGAAGCGCGGCTCGAAGCCGCGCTGGTCGATCTCGGTGTCACCGTCTTGCCACAGTTCACCGCCGCGCAGGCCCTGGCCGAAGGCCGCCTGCGTGAAGTGCTGCCGCAGTGGCGTTACACCGGATCGTATCAGGGCGCCGCCTGGCTGCTGTGGCGACCGAATCAGCGCCTGCCGCCGAAGCAGCGGGTGCTGATCGACTACCTCAGCGAGGCATTGGCGTTGCGCGGAGCAGATCGACGGGCCCTGCCTCCGGTGGGCTGAAGCCCACCCTGGTGATACAGCGAGGGCCTATCACTGGGAGCGCTGCTGGCCCACCGCTGAGCCAGGCCTCGCTGCGATGGATCAGTCGCGCTTGGCGACCTCCGCGGCCATCCGCTTCAGACCCAGATGGCGCACGTCCGTACCGTGCACCAGATAGATCACCATTTCGGCGATGTTGCGCGCGTGGTCGCCGATACGCTCCAGCGAGCGCAGCACCCAGATCACGCTGAGCACGCGGGAAATCGAACGCGGGTCTTCCATCATGTAGGTGACCAGTTCGCGCAGCGCGGTCTTGTATTCGCGGTCGACCGTCTTGTCGTACTGCGCCACCGACAGCGCCAGATCGGCGTCGAAGCGGGCAAAGGCGTCCAAGGACTCCTGCACCATGCGGCGCACCTGATCGCCGATATGGCGCACCTCGACATAACCGCGCGGCGATTCGCCGTCCTCGCACAGTTCGATGGCGCGGCGGGCGATCTTGGTCGCTTCGTCACCGATACGCTCCAGGTCGATGACCGACTTGGAGATGCTGATGATCAGGCGCAGGTCGGAGGCCGCTGGCTGGCGGCGGGCGAGAATGCGAATGCACTCCTCGTCGATGTCGCGCTCCATGTGATTGATCTGGTCATCCACATCACGGACCTGCTGCGCCAGTCCGGAATCCGCCTCGACCAGCGCGGTGACCGCATCGTTGACCTGCTTCTCCACCAGGCCGCCCATGGCCAGAAGATTGCTGCGCACCTCCTCCAGCTCGGCGTTGAACTGCTGGGAGATGTGTTGGGTATGGCTGTCTTTGCTGATCATCTCAAGCTCCTAAAAGCCGCTGGAGGCTAAAGGCTGAGGGCTGAACGAAACGGAGTCGCCTGTCGTCCAGCTTCCAGCCTTGAGCGCTGTTGTCGTCTGTCGACCGTTAGCCATAACGCCCGGTGATGTAGTCTTCCGTCTGCTTCTTGTCCGGATTGGTGAACAGCGTATCGGTATCGCCATACTCGATCAGCTTGCCCATGTACATGAACGCCGTGTAATCGGAGACCCGCGCAGCCTGCTGCATGTTGTGGGTAACGATGACGATGGTGTACTTGGCCTTCAGTTCGTAGATCAGCTCTTCGACTTTCAGCGAGGAAATCGGGTCGAGCGCCGAGCTCGGCTCGTCCAGCAGCAATACCTCGGGCTGCACGGCAATGGTACGGGCGATCACCAGACGCTGCTGCTGACCACCGGAAAGGCCGAGGGCCGATTCGTGCAGGCGGTCCTTGACTTCTTCCCACAGCGCGGCGCCCTTGAGCGCCCATTCGACGGTTTCGTCCAGCACGCGCTTCTGCTTGATGCCCTGGATGCGCAGGCCGTAGACGACGTTCTCGTAGATGCTCTTGGGGAACGGGTTCGGCTTCTGGAACACCATGCCGACGCGACGACGCAGGTCGGCGACGTCCTCACCCTTGCGGTAGATGTTGTGGCCATCGAGGTTGATGGCCCCTTCGATACGGCAATCGTCGACCAGATCATTCATGCGGTTGAAACAGCGCAGCAGGGTCGACTTGCCACAACCGGACGGGCCGATGAAGGCCGTCACACGCTGGCGCGGAATGTTCATGCTGACGTTGTACAGCGCCTGCTTTTCACCGTAATAGAGGCTCAGGTCAGGCACTTCGATGGCCATGGCTTCATTGGCCAGGTCCAGTACGCGCTTGTCACGACCCAGCGCCGAGATGTCGATGGAATGCGTCTTTGCTTTTGACATGAAATGTCTCCGTAATCGCTGGAGGCCAGAGGCTGAGAGCTGGACGCGGTCGATGCCGCTTTGTTCGTCCAGCCTCAGGCCTCCAGCGCTTTTATCGGCTGTCAGTGGTCGAGCGCTTTGTATTTTTCGCGCAGGTGGTTACGGATCACGACGGCCGAGAGATTCAGCGTCGCGATCACCAGCACCAGCAGCAGCGCCGTCGCATAGACCAGCGGCCGCGCCGCCTCGACGTTGGGGCTCTGGAAGCCGACATCATAGATATGAAAGCCCAGGTGCATGATTTTCTGATCCAGGTGCAAGTAGGGGTAGTTGCCGTTGAGCGGCAGGCTCGGCGCCAGCTTGACCACCCCCACCAGCATCAAGGGTGCGACCTCGCCGGCGGCACGGGCCACGGCGAGAATCAGGCCGGTCATCATCGCCGGGCTGGCCATCGGCAGGACCACTTTCCACAGCGTCTCCGACTTGGTCGCACCGAGGGCCAGCGAACCCTCACGGAGAATACGCGGAATACGGGCCAGGCCTTCCTCGGTGGCCACGATGACCACCGGAAGCGTCAGGATCGCCAGGGTCAACGATGCCCACATCAGGCCTGGAGTGCCGAATACCGGCGCCGGTGCTGCTTCGGGATAGAAGATCCGGTCAAGCGAACCACCCAGGACGTAGACGAAGAAGCCCAGACCGAACACGCCGTAGACGATCGAGGGAACCCCGGCGAGGTTGTTCACCGCGATGCGGATGATGCGGGTGAGCACGCCCTGCTTGGCATATTCACGCAGGTAGACCGCAGCGATCACGCCGAACGGGGTGACGATCACCGCCATGATGATGGTCATCAGCACGGTGCCGAAAATCGCCGGGAAGATGCCGCCTTCGGTGTTCGCCTCACGTGGCTCGTCGCTGACGAACTCCCACACCTTGGCAAAGTAGAAACCCAGCTTGTCGAGCGTCGACATGGCGTTCGGGCGGTAGGCACGGACGATCTTGCCGAGGCTGATCTCCTTTTCCTGACCGTCCATGGTGCGCATGGTGATGCTGTCGCGGTTGAAGCCTGTGTAGAGCGCGACCAGCTCGCTTTCGAGCGCCTTGTATTCGGCGTCCCACTGCGCCCGCTCGGCATCGAGCTCGGCCTGGGCGGCCGCGTCGAGCTTGTCGTCCAGCTCCAGCTTGCGGGTCTTCAGACGCAGGCGTTCGAGGCCATGGTTGATGCGACCGATGTCGACCTTTTCCAGCTTGGCGATCCCGGCATGCAGGTCGTCGATGCGGTCAATCCGCTTTTGCAGCTCCGGCCATGCGGCATCGCCCTCGGCCACCAGTTGACCGCCTTCTTTGACGTTCAACAGCTCGCCATAGAAGTTACCCCACTCGCGGCGCTCCAGCGCCACCAGATCGGCCGGCTTGCGCGGATTGCTCAGCCACTCGCCGACGACCCAGGAAAAGTCCGCGCCATAGACTTCACGGTTGCCGACCTTGAGCAGCTCACGGGTCATGAATTCGCCGCCCTCGACGTCCACCGGCAGGCCGCTGGCCGCCAGACGTGCACGCGGCACTTCTTCAGCCTGCACCACCTCGCCAGCCATCACCCGCGGCTGCGATCCCGGTACCTGATAGTCGGCCACGATCACGTCGTCCGGCCAGAAATGCTCGAGGCCGCGCACGGCGATTACCGCCAGCAGGCCGAGTGTCATGATCACGGCGATCGCCACGGCGCCCGCGTTCATCCAGACCCAGGGGCTGCCGCTCTTGATCCAGGTTTTCAGCGAATCCTTTTTCACGGATCGATACCTTTGTCGAAAACTTGTCGCAGCCGTCACCGGCTGCGTTCTTTATTACAGGCTGGCGTACTTGCGGCGCAGGCGCTGGCGGATCAGCTCGGCCAGGGTGTTCATCACGAAGGTGAACATCAGCAGCACCATCGCGGCGAGGAACAGCACGCGATAGTGAGTGCTGCCCACTTCCGATTCGGGCATTTCCACTGCAACGTTGGCCGCCAGGGTGCGCATGCCTTCGAAGATGTTGGCTTCCATGATCGGCGTGTTGCCGGTGGCCATCAGCACGATCATGGTCTCGCCCACCGCGCGACCCATGCCGATCATCAATCCGGAGAAGATGCCTGGGCTGGCGGTCAACAGCACCACGCGGGTCAGCGTCTGCCAAGGGGTTGCGCCGAGTGCCAGTGACCCTAGCGTGAGGCTACGCGGCACACTGAACACGGCATCTTCGGCGATCGAGTAGATCGTCGGGATCACCGCGAAACCCATCGCCAGACCGATTACCAGGGCGTTGCGCTGATCGAAGGGAATGCCCATGTCGTTGGACAGCCACAGGCGCATGTCACCGCCGAAGAACCAGTTTTCCAGGTGACCGCTGACCGCCAGCGAGCCCCAACCCACGAACAGGATCACCGGGATCAGCAGCAGCGCTTCCCAGCCATCCGGCACGCTCAGGCGAATGTTTTCCGGCAGCCGGCTCCAGAACCAACCGGCCAAGAGAATCCCCACGGGCATCAGCAACAGCAGGCTGAAAATGCCAGGCAGGTGGTTTTCCAGATAGGGCGCGAGGAACAGGCCGGCAAAGAAGCCGAGAATGACCGTTGGCAGCGCCTCCATCAGTTCGATCACCGGCTTGACCTTGCGGCGTAGCGCCGGTGCCATGAAATAAGCGGTATACAGCGCGGCGCAGATTGCCAGCGGAGCGGCCAGCAGCATCGCGTAGAACGCCGCCTTGAGCGTACCGAACGCCAGTGGCGAGAGGCTCAGCTTGGGTTCGAAGTCACCGGTAGCCGACGTGGACTGCCAAACGTAGTCCGGCTCCGGGTAGCTTTCGTACCAGACCTTGCCCCAGAGCGCGCTCCAGGAAATCTCCGGGTGCGGATTGTCGATCACGAAACGCTGTAGCTGGTCATCTGACTCAACCAACAGGCGCGTGGCCCGAGGCGACATGGCGGCGACGGCAGCGCCCTCTGCGACCTGTTCGGTCAGCAGCTCGCGATGCGCCGTGCTGTGGAAGATGCCCAGGGTGCCGGCGCTGTCGAGGGCAAGGAAGCCCTTGCGGCGCTCTTCGGGAAGAATTTGTGTGATCGGTTGATCGGCCAGCTGAAAGTTGCGCACATTCTTCAGTTCAGCCTGGCCGTCGTTGCTGCGCACCATGAACCACTGACCGATGCCGCCATTCGAGTCGCCAACCATCAACGAGATACCGCCCAGCAGCGAGGCCACCGTAGTGATCTCGCCTTTACCGCCAAGCAGCTTGTAGCGACCGTTGAGTTGCTTGCGGCGCAGATCAATGACGTCGACGCTGGCGCGACCGCTGACGGCGAACAACCACATGTGCCGCGGGTCGATGCGCAGCCCCTTGATTGGCTCGGAGAGCTGCGGCAGATCCATGCGCTCCTCTTCCAGGCTTTTTTCACCGGTCATCAGATTTTCAGTGGAAACGATTTTCAAGGCATGCAACGCGCCATTCGTAGCGCCAGCGACCATCAAGGTCGAGCCGTTGAGACTGATGCCGGCATGCTCGATGGGCCGCCCTTGCGGATCAAGGTTCAATGGTTGCTCACCGAAGGGGTAGTCCAGCTGCGGCGTGATGGTCTTCTTGCCTTCCGGGTAGCTGACTTTGTAATTGTGCTCTGCAACCAGCACCTGGCCGTTGCTCAGGCCCAGCACCATGCGGCGATTGCCCGGCGTGTCCTGGCCGACCGAGACGATCTGGCTGCCCGCCGGCAGCGGCAACTCTACGGTACGCAGCAG
Organism: Stutzerimonas stutzeri; assembly: GCF_024448935.1. Lineage (GTDB taxonomy): Bacteria > Pseudomonadota > Gammaproteobacteria > Pseudomonadales > Pseudomonadaceae > Stutzerimonas > Stutzerimonas stutzeri_AO. Next base: position 37,763 of record NZ_JAMOIE010000001.1, on the reverse strand, counting down.
TTCGCCCGTGGGTACGCTGAAGAAACGCACGGCTCCGTCGCTGCCCAGACGCATCGCCACCTTGTTCTGCTCTTCCACGGCCAGCAACAGCGGCTCGCCGGCATCGGCCAGCCAGGCCGGCTGCTGCACTTCACGGGCTTCAAGATCGGCGCCCTGGAACATGGGCGCAACGACTTGGGCAAGGTAAAAGAAGATAAGGCAGATCGCGCCGAGCACGGCGAGGCCGCCAATGGAGACATACCAGCGCGCCAGCTTGTCTTTAAACGCGCGGATACGGCGCTTGCGCTGCAGGGCTGGGGTGTTGAAATTCAGCCGTTGCACATCGGAATTCGCGCTCATGGTCTCGATATCGTTCATGCGAAGGTTCCTGGCCACTCAGAGGCCGCTTGAACTGCTGCGCCGTTGGCGCGAGTCGTTTCCTGGCTTGCTGGCCGGTCGGGCGCCTAATTTAATGCAGCTGTGTGACAGAAAAATTACAGCTAGGTGACGTGACAACGCCCACCGGCGCAAGAAGCGTGGCGGGCGTCGTACTCAAGCCTTGCAGCGGTCGCTGCAAGCCTGAATGCTGCTGAGTTTAGTCGTTCTGCAGACCCAGGTCGCTGAGAGTCTTGTCGACCACTTTCTTCGGCAGCGGGATGTAGCCGTCCTTGACCACGATTTCCTGACCCTGCTTCGACAGCACCAGCTTGAGGAACTCGGCGTCGATCGGGCTCAGCGGCTTGTTCGGCGCCTTGTTGACGTAGACGTAGAAGAAGCGTGCCAGCGGGAACTTGCCAGCCAGAGCGTTCTCTTCGTTGGCTTCGAAGGCTTCGCCACCCTTGGACAGGGGCACAGCGCGGACGCTGGAAGTCTTGTAGCCGATGCCTGAGTAACCGATGGCGTTCAGGGTGCTGGAGATCGACTGCACCACCGATGCCGAGCCCGGCTGTTCGTTGACATTGGACTTGTAATCACCCTTGCACAGCGCCTCTTCCTTGAAGTAGCCGTAGGTACCGGATACCGAGTTACGACCGAACAGCTGAATCGGCTTGCTGGCCCACTCGCCGGTCAGGCCCAACTGGCCCCAGTTGGTGATGTCTTGATCGCCACCACACAGGCGGGTGCTGGAGAAGATCGCATCAACCTGCTCGATATCCAGGCTCTTGATCGGGTTGTCCTTGTGCACGAACACAGCCAGGGCGTCGATGGCTACCGGTACTTCGGTCGGCTTGTAACCATATTTTTCTTCGAAGGCCTGGATCTCGTTGTCCTTCATCGGGCGGCTCATCGGACCGATGCTGGCGGTGCCTTCGGTCAGCGCCGGCGGTGCAGTGGAGGAGCCAGCAGCCTGAATCTGGATGTTGACGTTCGGGTAGTTGCGCTTGAAGTCTTCAGCCCACAGCGTCATCAGATTGGCCAGGGAGTCGGAACCGACGCTGGACAGGTTGCCGGAAACGCCGGAAGTCTTTTCATAGGTCGGCAGTGCCGGGTCAACGGCAGCCACTGCATTGGCAGCGCCTACACCAGCGGCAACGAAAGTCAGGGCCGCCATCAAACGATTCAGTGTCATACCTTGCTCCTAGCAGGGGTGTGCTCGAGTGTGTTGGAACGGGGCCATTCTCTGCAGGCCGTGTGAACACACTATGAAAAGAATATGACAATCTGGTGACGATACTGAACTTTGGGCCTGCCCGGTCGCTGTCACTCCCTGCAGCCGCTATACTCGCCCCCGCCCGCGCTGCTGCGGGCTTTTCGTGCAGGTAAAACAAACGCACCGCGAGTCCAACCGATGAACGAATACGAACAGGAAGATCCAATCCCGCAGGGCGACCTGGCCCTGCAATTGACCGCCCTGCCCCGTGAGACCAACGGTTTCGGCGATATTTTCGGGGGCTGGCTGGTATCACAGATGGATCTGGCCGGAACCGCCATGGCCAGCCGCGTTGCCGCTGGCCGCGTGGCGACGGTATCCATCGACCGCATGGCCTTCATGGTGCCGGTGGCAGTCGGCGCGCAGCTTTCGTTCTACACCCAGACGCTGGATGTCGGCCGCAGCTCGATTCGCATGCTGGTGGAAGTATGGAGTGATGACCCGCTGTCCAGCGAATGGCGCAAGGTCACCGAGGCGGTATTCGTCTTCGTCGCCATTGATGGCGGCGGCCGCACCCGCCCGGTCATGCCACGCCGCTGAAAGCCGATCAGTGCACCACGTAGCGGTTCTTTCCGGCCTGCTTGGCCTGGTACAACGCCGCATCGGCGGCCTGATAGAGTTGCTCGGCGGTCTGCCCTGGCTGCCACATCGCAATGCCGATACTCGTTGTGACGCATGCGCTCTGCGCCGATGCCGGATGAGGGATGGCACGCTCAGCGAGTGCAGACAGAAGCTGCGCCGCAATGGCCTGCGCTGAGCTCTCATCGCAATTGAACAGCAGCAATGCGAACTCTTCCCCCCCGACCCGCGCCGCCAGGTCCATCGGCCGCCGGGCGAAACGGCCCAGTAAGCCACCGAAATCGTGGATCAGCGCATCGCCAGCCGGGTGCCCCAGGCTGTCGTTGTAGGCCTTGAAGTTATCCAGATCAAGCAGTAGCAGGGCGAGCGGCTGGCGGTCCCGCCGGGCTTGCAACAGCGTCTGCCGCAGAGCTGCGTCAAAGCTACGGCGGTTGGCCAGGCCAGTCAGCGAGTCGTGCTGCGCGACCCAGCCGAGCAGTTGGCGTATCAGGAATTGCTCACGCTGCGAGTATTCATGGATGTAGCGGCTGATCGCTCCGACCGTCAACAGCAACACGTAATAGCTGACCGCTATCCAATGCTCCTGCATTTGGCTGGACGACAGGATGAGCGCCGCCATCAGGATATCGATCAGGATGATTGACGCCGCACTGATCAGCGCGCGCCAGAAGGTGATGCCGAGAAAGAAGAATGAACAGACGATCAACAGCCCAGCACCGTAGCGGAACGCCAGTTCCGTCTGGGAAGCTTCGTAATGGATATCGATGCGCGCCGCAACGATCCCAACCAGCACCAACAGCAACGGAAACAGTCGGTTGGCAACCAGCCGGAGCCGCCGACGAAAAGCCGTCATGACCAGGATCACTACACCCGGCGCCATTTCCACCAGACGCAGCAGGGTCAACTCGCGCAGCCAGCTCGGGTCGGCCCCGGCATACAGCTGCCGTTCGGCATAGTGATAACCGGTCACCACCAACAGCAAAAGGCAGGCACCCAGCACCTGCGCGAAGCGTGCCTGACGTCCTAGATAATGACGAAATTCGCGCTCTAGTTCTGGCGCAAACAGCAGGCCCCGAAAGCCTGCCAGCAGCTGCCTGCCATGCGGGGTATCGCGGAAATCTTCAGCAGACTGCTGTTCTAGGGATTGCATCGGCGTTGCTCAGGTCATGGCGCGGGCAATGATATCACTTGGTCATCACCCTGACGGCTTTCCCGATGAACGTGCAGCATCCACCCTGGGCAGCTCCGTCCGCGTCGCTCACCGCTTGCCGACGCCGTCACGAGACTCCACTATCGAGTCACCTGCCCTGTTGGATGTATCGCGTGACCAGCCTTCTGCTCGCCCTATGGCCTCTGTTTGCCCTGATCATTGCCGGCTACTTTCTGCGCCTGCGCGACTTCCCCAACGAAGCCTTCTGGCCTGGCGCCGAGCGGATCAACTATTTCGTGCTGTTCCCGGCGCTGCTGTTCAGCAGTCTGGCCAGCGCCCCCCTGGACAACCCGGCGTTGCCCCGCCTGGCTGCTGCGGTGTTGCTGGCCCTGGGATTGGCGTGGATCGTACTGCTGATCATGAAGCGCCTGCGCGGCTGGTCGGCGGCGCGCTTCGGCGCCTTTGCCCAGGGTGCCCTGCGTTTCAACACCTATCTGGGCCTGGCGGCTGTCGGCAGTCTGTTCGGCAAGGAGGGCCTGGCCATGGCCGCGCTGATGCTGGCGTTGATGGTGCCAACCGTTAACGTGATGTCGGTCTGGGCGCTGACCGCTGAACGCGGTGTCAGCGCGCGCGGCCTGCTGCTGCCGATCGCGAAAAACCCCTTGATCGTCGCCTGCGTCACCGGCGCACTGGTGAACCTGTCCGGGCTCGGCCTGCCTGGCGGCACTGACCGGCTGCTGGGTCTGCTGGCCGCGGCCAGTTTGCCCTTGGGTTTGCTCTGCGTCGGCGCCGCCCTGAAGCCAAAGGAACTCGGCGGGGAAATTCCTGCACTGGGCTGGAACAGTGCTGTGCGCCTTCTGGCAGTACCGCTACTGGCCTACGCCGTCGCTCGCCTGCTCCAACTGCCCGCCATGGAAACCACCATCATCGTCCTGTTCTTTGCCCTGCCCACAGCGCCCACCGCCTACGTGCTGACCCGCCAGCTCGGTGGTGACAGCCATCTGATGGCCGGCATCATCACCCTGCAGACGCTGCTCGCTGCGGCCAGCTTGCCACTGGTGCTGACCCTGCTCGAACGCTGAAAACCGTGACCGAGCGCCAGCCATCGCGGCAGTCATTGCGCTGTCGTGGTGCGGTCCACTGGCGGCGCACGCATCAGAACAGGCTGAGCTGATCGCCCGCCGGCTCGCTGGCCGGCTTCGGCAGGCTGTCCCCCTGGTTTGTGCGCTTCGTGTCGCCCAGGCTCAGCCGTTCAGCAAGCCCGGCCGCGCGCTCGGCGCGGGTGATGACCGCCTCGGCCAGCCGCGCCGGCAGCGCCCAGATCTCCACCTTGTGCTTGGCGCGGGTGATGCCGGTGTAGAACAGCGAGCGCGTCAGCAGCGGGCTGGGCTGCTCGGGCAGCGCCAGCAGCACTTCGCTGAATTCCGAGCCCTGGCTCTTGTGCACGGTCATGGCGAAAGCGCTGTCATGGCTTGGCAGCCGCGCCGGGGCGAAGCCGCGATAGCCCTCGTCCCCTTCGAAGAAGACCCGCAGGCCCTGCTCGGTTTTCAGGCACAGGCCAATATCGCCGTTGAACAGGCCCAGGGCGTAGTCGTTCTGCCGCACCATCACCGCACGGCCGGGGTACCAGCGCTCGCGCGCCGGCACGCTGAGGCGCCGCTTGAAGCGCGCTTCCAGCGCCTCGTTGATGCCGGTCACGCCGAAGACCCCTTCACGCTGGGCAGTCAGCGCGCGAAAGCCGTTGAAGGCCTCGAAGACCGCGTGCGGGTCCGATTGCCGTGCAGCCTGCAGATAGGGCGCGTAGCCCTGCTCCAGTCGCTCGACCAGTGCCGCGGGGCTGGGCGCTGCGTTCCAGGCCAGATCCGGCCGGCCTTGCTGCAGCAGCGCAACAGTGCCCTTGGCGTCGCCGCCGTTGATCCGCCGCGCCAGCTCGCCGATGCCGCTGTCGCCGGCGAAGCGGTGGCTGTGAGTGAGCAGCACGACCGCGTCACCCAGTTGCGAGCCGGGCGTTTCGGTCGGCACGCGTTGGCCGGTGATGCGTTGCAGATCGGCCGCCGCCTGGCTATCGAAACCGCGGCTCTCGCAAAGCTCGGCGAACACCGCGCCGGCTTCCACGGCGGCCAGCTGATCCTTGTCGCCGAGCAGGATCAGCCTCGCCTTGGGCGGCAGCGCAGCGACCAGCTTGGCCATCAGCGCCAGGTCGACCATCGACGCCTCGTCCACCACCAGCACGTCCAGCGCCAGCGGGTTGGTCGCGTCATGCCGTACTTTCGGGCTGTCGCCGCGGCTGCCGAGCAGGCGATGCAGGGTGCGCGCCTCGTCCGGCAGCGCGGCCTTGATTGTGTCGCTGACCGGCAGCTCGGCCTTGGCATTGCGGATCGCCTCGGCCATGCGCGCCGCGGCCTTGCCGGTGGGCGCCGCGAGACCGATGGCCAGGCGCTCGCCACCGGGCTGTTCCAGCAGTGCCGCCAGCAGCCGCACCACGGTGGTGGTCTTGCCGGTACCGGGACCGCCGGAGATCACCGCCAGGCGCCGGCGTACCGCCTGTGCTGCCGCGAGGCGCTGCCAGTCGGGGCTCTGCTGGTTGAAGGCGAACAGCCGCTCAAGGCTATCGCTCAGTTGTCGTTCGTCCACCGCTGGCGTGTCCGCCGCGCGGGCCAGCAGCTGCTCGGCCAGCTGCTGCTCATAGACCTGGTAACGGGCCAGGTAGAGTCGGTCGCCAACAAGAGTCAACGGCGCGTAGTCCCCTGGCTCGCCAATCAGGGGCGAGGCCTCCAGTTGAGCGCGCCAGGTTTCCAGCGGCGGCAGGCTGAGGTCGACCTCAGGCCAGGGACGCTTGCCCGCCAGGCGCCCGAGCGGCAGGCAAACGTCGCCAGCCGCCAGTGCTTCGCAGCACAGCGCGGCGGCGAGCAGCACCATCTCCGGCGTCTCTGGCTCGAGACGCTGCAGGCTGGCGATAAACGCACGCTCCAGTGGGCCGAACGGAAGCTCGCATAGATTCGTCATCGTGGCGACCTCGATCCGGCAGCGGTCCCAGCCGTGAGAATGAATTGGTTGGGGATGCTTTCGCTTTCGGTATGCCCCCGGATCGCCAGCAAGCTGGCTCCTACAAAAGCAGGAAGCAGGCTGGCGATAAACGCACGCTCCAGTGGGCCGAACGGAAGCTCGCATAGATTCGTCATCGTGGCGACCTCGATCCGGCAGCGGCCCCAGCCGTGAGAATGAATTGGTTGGGGATGCTTTCGCTTTCGGTATGCCCCCGGATCGCCAGCAAGCTGGCTCCTACAAAAGCAGGAAGCCCCAACGAAACGGGCACAGGCGCCAACGATAGAGCCTGAAAACCGTGGCCGAAAACCTCTCCGACCGTAGGAGCCAGCTTGCTGGCGATGCTTTGCCCATGCACCCGGATCGCCAGCAAGCTGGCTCCTACAAAAGCGGGTGATTTCCCTTTGCGGGGGAGGGCTCCTGCGAATATGAGGCGCATCATCTTCCCTCCTCGAACAACCGATCCAGCGTGTCGAGCAGCGCATCGTCCGGCCGGGCGAAATACACGCCGGCTTCCGGCATGCCGCGCAGGAACAGGTAGAAGGCGCCGCCCAGCTGTTCGTCGTGGAAGTCCGCCAGACGCTGGCGCAGGAAGCGGCGCAGCGCCACCAGATAGATCAGGTATTGCAGGTAGTAGTGCTCGCCGGCCAGCGCCTGCAACAGCCGTTCACCACCGTAGTAGCTGGCATCCGGGCCGAGCCAGTTGGATTTGTAATCGGCGATGTACCAGCGGCCGTCGTGCTCGAAGGTCAGGTCGATAAAGCCTTTGAGAAAGCCCCTGAGGCTGTCGAATTCCAACCGCGCCGCCGCCTCGCGCAAGGGTTCGGCGAGGCCGTTGGCCGGATCGACCAGCAACGTGCGCAGCCGCACCACGTCCAGATCCCGCACCGGAAAGGTGAAGCCCAGTTCCGGCAGGCGTCTGGCCGATTGCAGCGCTGCGAGGGTCAAGCCGGCGCCATCGAGATCGGTTTCAATCACCTGCTGCAGTTGCGCGGTGGCGATGTCCGTCCATTCCAGCGGCAGGCCGTAGGCTTGCAACGCTGGCTCGACCAACTGGGGCAATTCGCCCTTGCCCCGCGCCCAGTCTTCGAGAATCGCGTGCAGACAGGTTCCGGCCCGCGCGCCGCGGGGAAAGGCGAAGAAGCCGCTGCCGGGCTCGCCGGCATCGGGGATGGCCAGGGCGTCGCGGTCCGGCGCTTCCATATGCATGCCGGCTGCAAGACCGGAAAAGCTGCCGATCCGCCAGGCACTGTGCAGGCTGCGATTGAGCTGCGACAGCTGCTGAGGCGGCGCGGCGCGGCCGGGGCCTTGTGCACTGGCTTCGCGCGACTCCAGCGACAGGCAGGCCATATGGCCACTGCTGCCCTGCACCAGCCTCTCAATGGCCAGGCGCAGGCCACCACCGTTGAGGTCGGCCAGATGGTTGCCCAGCTCGCTCAGAGGTTGCTCGCCAGGCAGTTCGCGGCCGTGCAGCAGCCAGGCCAGAGCGTTGCTGTGCAGGCCTTCATCGGCGAGCGTGCCGTCTTTCTTCGGTTTGCACAGGTTGACCGGCCCCCAGTGCAGCCAGAGCCGGTCACGGGCGCGGGTCAGGGCCACGTACGCCAGCCGCAGCTGCTCGGCGAAGACTTCCTGGCGGGCGCGTTCGAGGTGGTCTTCCAGCTCGCCGCTGCCAAGATCCAGCAGCGGCTGACCCTGCGCGTCGTGGCAGCGGGCGCTGTCGCGGTTCCTGCCGAGCAGCTTGCCGTCCCAGAGGAAGGGGCAGAACACCAGCGGGTATTCCAGCCCCTTGCTGGTGTGGATGGTGACGATCTGCACCCGCTCGGCATCGCTTTCCAGGCGCAGCAGGGCTTCCTCCCCGGCACCTTCGCTGCCGCGCTGGGCATTGAACCAGGCCAGCAGCGGCTCCAGACCAGGCCGCAGCAGGCTCTCGGCCTGCAGCAGTTCGCCCAGGTGCAGCAGGTTGGTCAGCCGGCGTTCGCCATCGACCCGCGCCAGCAACCGGTCGGCAACCGCCTGCTCGTCGAGCCAAGCCCGGAACACGCGCATAAAGCCCTGCTGCTGCCAGAGCTGGTGATAGCGCTCGGCGGCTTCGCGTTCAGTGTCCCACTCGTGTTGATCATCCTGACAGCGGGCGAGATCGGCAGCGCTGCGGCCCAGCAGACGCGTGGCCAGCGCATAGCGCAGCAGGCCTTCACGGCCGGGCTCGGCGTAGGCGGCCAGCACCGCGGCCAGCTCACCGGCCTCCTCGCTGCGCCAGACACTGTCGCGCCCACGGCGCACGCTGGGCACGCCGCGCGCCGCCAGCTCGTCGGCAATCATCCCAGCCTGACGGTGATTGGCCACCAGCACGGCAATGTCACCACCTTTGAGCGGGGTGAAGACGCCGTCCTTGTCGAAGCCAGCACGACCCTCTGCGGCGCCCGCCAGTTGCAGGGCGATGCGCCGCGCGGTGTCGCTCGCCGCCAGTTGCGCGGCCTCGCCCTTGCCCAGCGGATCGTCACCGAGCCAGACCAGCGACAGCGACAGCGGCGCGGCCTCGCCCTCTTCCACCAGACGCAGCGCGGCGCGCGGCTTGTCGGCGGCGCCCACCGGCGGGTACTGCAGGTCGCTCTGCGCAAAGGGCTGCGGATGGTCGAACAGCTGGTTCAGCGCGGCGATCAGCTCGGGCGTCGATCGGTAGTTGGTCGGGAGGTTGAACGGCTCGCGGTCGGCCTGCTGCTTGGCCGTCATGTAGGTCGCCAGGTCCGCACCTCGGAAGGCGTAGATCGCCTGCTTGGGATCGCCGACGAAACACAGCGACGCCTCGCTGGCCTTGGCATAGATGCGGTTGAAGATGGCGTACTGGATCGGGTCGGTGTCCTGGAACTCGTCGATCAGCGCCAGCGGGTAGGTGGCGCGCAACGAGGCCGCCAGGTCTTCGCCGACCGGACCTTGCAGCGCTTGATCCAGACGATTGAGCAGATCATCAAAGGCCAGCAGCCGCTGCGCCGCCTTGCGCTCGGGCAGCTCGCGGTTGAGCCGTTGCAGCAGCGCGACCTGCAGCGCGATCAAGCGCTGCTTACCCGCTGGCAGCGCCTCGGCCACCTGATCGGCCAGTTCGTCCAGCGCCTGGGCCAGTTCGCAAGCGGGCGCGTCATGACCCTTCTTGCAGGCCTTGGTCAGCGCGCGGACGCCGAACTTGGCGGCGCCCTCGGGAAGGTCGAACATCACCGCCGGGTCGGCGAAATAGGCGTCGAGCTCCGCCTGCCAGGGCGCGAACTTGATGGACTTGTGGGTGCTCTGGCTGAGGCCGCCGTGGTCCAGCAGCTCGGCGACCCAGGCGGTGCCTGCTTGCTTCCAAAGATCAGCGGCGCGCTGCCAGGCAGCTTCTACCGGACGCAGATCAGCGGCGACCGGCGCACCCTGCGGCTCGACGCGCAGATAGGGCTTGCCCAAATGGCTACGCAAGCGCTGACGTAACCACACCGGCGTGATCCGGCTCTTGGCCAGGAAGCGCGCCCAGGCCGGATCGGCATCGGCCAGCTCGCTGCGCCAGGCATCGGCGAGCAGCGCGTCGATGATCTCGCGGTCATCGGCAGTCAGCTCGCTGTCGAAATCGCCACCGGCTTCGAACGCGGCATCCTGCAAGGCACGCTGGCAAAAGCCGTGGATGGTGAAGATCGCCGCCTCGTCGAAACCATGCACGGCCAGTAGCAGGCGGCGGCGCGACGCTTCGTCCGGGTAGCGCGCGTGAAGACGGTTGAGAAAATCGTCGCTGCTCGGCGTGCCGTCGTAGACGGCCAGCAAGTCGGCCAGCCGCGCACGGATGCGCTCGCGCAGCTCGGCGGTGGCCGCGGTGGTGTAGGTCACCACAAGGATCTGCCCCACCGACAACTGCCGCTCCAGCAGCAGACGGGCGTAGAGCGCGGTCAGCGTCCAGGTCTTGCCGGTGCCGGCGCTGGCCTCGATCAGCGAGCGGCCGTCGAAGGGCGAATCGAGCAGGTCGAGTTTCATGCTTCCTCCTCGTCTTCAGCCAGGGCGTCGAGTGCCGGGCCGATCAATTCCTGAGCCAGGCTTTCGAAGCGCTCGTCCAGCGGATCGCGATCGCGGAAGGCCAAGGCGTTCCAGGGGTCTTCGGCTTCGGCGGCGATGGGACTGAACTCGGCGCCGAGCCAGGCTTCGCGGGCGCGTTTGCGGGCGCAGTCCAGCGGCTCGCTGCCGCGGCTCGGCCTGCGGTAGCCCCGGGCGAAGGCATGGCTGCTGCGCGGCAACAGCGGCAGAGGCTCGCGGATGGCGCAGCGATAGGCGGCGAGCCAGGGCTCCAGCAGCTCGGTGGCATTGGCCAATGGCCCGAGTTGCCAGTCACCGGCCGGCGACAGCATCAGGCTGTGGCGTTCGATACCGGGCGTGGCGGACAGGTTGAGCAACAGGTGACGCAGCCAGAACGGTGGCAGGTCCCATTCGCCGAGGCGGCCGAGCTTCCAGCCGAACAGTCCGGCCGGGGTCACGCCATCGAGCCAGCCATGGATACGCACGCCCGCCAGGGTGATGTTCACCGGCAGCGGCTCGGGCACCGCTTCCGGGCGCAGTTCGAACAGCCGCGGCGCAAAGGCACGCACCGGCCCGCGCAGCTTGCCCCACAGCGCCTGGCCCAGCTCGCCCGTCGGCAGCCAGCCTGCGGCGCAGGCCATGCGCCGTTCCTCTTCGTCGCTCCAGCCATGCTCCATCGCCTGCAATGACAAGCGCCGCAGGCCATTCCAGGCCGGCATTTCCAGATCGAAGGGCTCGTCACTGGCTAGCGATTCCTCGGCATCGGCCAGACGCAGACCCAGGCGCTGCTCAAGCAGGAAGCGCGCCGGATGGCGGAAGCACTGCAGAAGCTGCGACGGCTCGATAGTCAGCCAGGCCTCATCGGGCTCGGCGAGCAGGCTGGCGAAGGGCTGCGGCTGGGTCTGCGCTGGCTCGGCGAGGCGCTGAGCGGCGCGGAACCAGGGCAGCGAGAAACCGGCACAGAGCCGATCGCCGAAATTGCGCGGCGAGAATGGCTGCAGCGGATGCGCGATAAGGATCTTTTCGCTGGCTTTGGGCGCTTTCGGCTGCGAGGTATCGGGGCTGGCAGGATCGCGAGCAAGCTCGCTCCTACAGACAGCGGTCATGTCCACCGCCTCGAGCACTTCACTGAGCAACACGGAAGGCGGCAGCACGGCGTTGTCCCGCGGGTCGCGGCCGACGTAGGACAGGTACAGCGCCTCGCGCGCCGAAAGCAGGGTTTCCAGCAGCAGATAGCGGTCGTCCAGCCGCCGCGCACGGTCACCGCGCCTTGGGTGCCGTCCGATCAGGTCGAAACCCGACGGCGGTGTGCGCCGCGGGAAGGCGCCATCGTCCAGGCCGAGCAGGCAGACCACGCGGAACGGCAGGCTGCGCATCGGCACCATGGTGCAGAAGGTCACCGCGCCGGTAAGAAAGCCCGAGGCGCCGCCGCCCTGCTGCAAGGCAGCGCTGAGCTGCTGGTGCACCAGTTCCAGCTCGATGGGCCGCGTCAGGTCCGCGGCCTGCGCCTGGTCGCGCAACGCCGCGCAGGCCTGGGACAGCAACAGCAGCGTGTCGCCGGCTTCGCGCTCGTCGAACAGCGTGTCGATCAGGATTTGCAGGTCGTCCGCCCATTCGGCCAGCGGGCGTGGCCGGGCCAACTGATCGGCCAGGGTGCCGAGCCGCTCGACAAACGCCACCAGCCGCCCCAGCAACTGCCCTCGGGCCCCTTCCAGCGCATCCAGCGGCCAGTGCTCGCCGAGCAGCGGCGCGTTGTCCCCGGCCAGTTGCGGCGGCGCGGCAAAGCCCAGCAGCAGGCGGTCCAGCCCCTGGCGCCAGGTAAAGGCCGATTCGTCCGGCAGGCCGAGACGGGCCCGCTGGCTGCCATCACGACCCCAGCGCACGCCCGCTTCACGCAACCAGTCGCGCAGCAGCGGTAGGTCTTCGCTTTCGATCCCGGCACGGCGGGCGATGGCCGGCTGTTCCAGCCAGGCGAGGATTTCCTCGGCGGCGAAACGACTCTGCGCCAGCATCAGCAATTCAAGGAAGGCCTCGATCAGCGGCATCTCGGCGCGCAGGCTGCGGTCGGCGAGGCTGTAGGGAATCCGCGGGCTGCCCTCGCGCGGGGCGAACACCGCTTCGATAAAGGGCGCGTAGCGCTCGATATCAGGGGTCAGCACCACCACCTGATCGGGCGTCAGCGCCGGGTTGGCAGCGAAGCGCGCCAGCAACTGGTCATGCAGGATTTCGACTTCGCGCAGCGGCGAATGGGCGATATGGACTTCCAGCGAACGGTCATTGCCGTTGAGCGTGATGCGCTCTTCGGGCAGTCGGGTGCGCAGGCGCAGGATGTCGTTCTGCAGCGCGTGCAAAAGGCTGTCGTCGCGCAGGTCTTCGTCTTCGGAATACAGGCCGAACTCCTGACTACCTTCGCTGGCGGTCAGGCTGAACAGCGAATCGAAAAAGTCCCGGCCCTGCTTGCCGAGACTCGCCAGCAGCGGGTGGCCCACGTCGAGATACCAATCATCAGCGCCGGACGGCTGGGAAGCTACTCCGCTCGAGGAGGCTTCGTTAAAGCCCGGCTGGAGCGCCAGCCCGGTCGGATGCTCATGTACGACCTGTACACTCCGCTCCCTCGCCGGGCTTTGCCTAGCCTGCTCTTCGCTCGCTACGCTCCCCAACCGTCCGGAATTGGGTAGTTGCCGTGCCAGCTCGCGGATATCGCGAATCTCGCCCCAGGCCTCGCGGCTCGGGTTGAGCGCACAGACCACCACGTCGATATGCCGCGCCAGCCCGTCGAGCACGCGCAGGTGGTGGGGCGGCAGGCTGCTGATGCCGAACACCAACAAGCGCTCAGGCAGATCGGTCAGCGGTTCGTCGCGGTAGAGCCGCTGCAGCAGATCGCCGAGCAGACGCGCGCGGTGCGGGTGGCCGTCCTGGGTCAGCTCGCGCCAGAGCAGCGCCTGCCAGGCTTCGTCGGGACCGAGGTCGAGGGTTCCGCCGCGCTCCCAGGCCGCCAGCCAGTCGTCGCGATAGAGCAGGTATTGGTCGAAGACATCGGCGATCTTGGCCGCCAGGGACAGGCGCCGGCGCTCGTCACCGCCATCGAGGTACTGCGCCAGGCGCGGCGCCAGCTCAAGGTTGGCCGCCTCGCAGAGCCAGCCGTAGAGGCGCCAGGTCAGGGTCGTGGGGGAGAACGCCGACTGCTCCGGCAGGCTGCCCAGTACGGTGCGGCTCAGATCCCAGACGAACTTGGCCGGCAGCTGCATCTCCAGCTGCATGGCGATGCCCTGCTTGCGCGCCAGCTCCAGGGTCAGCCAGCGACCCATGCCCTGGCTCGGCACCACCACCCGCGCCGGGGCGAAGGGATCGGCGAGTGGCTGGGCGAGCAGGCGCGTGGCCAGTTCGCCGAGGGTTTCCAGATCGGGAGCGTGATAGAGGCTGAGCATGGCGGCGGCTTCGACGGATTCAGCGGCCAAGGGTAGCAAGTTCCGCTCGTGCCGCGGGCGGTGTCGCGGATGGCTGGTGCGAGGTTTTTCCCTACTCCTTTCGCAGGAACTCAACGGTTCTTGTGATCAATATCAATTCCCCTACCCGCCATAGAATATTCCATGACAGGCATTCCCCATGCACCTCTGCAGCCTGTCGCCTGCCTCAGGCTAGGAGCAATCGATGAAACTGAACAACCGGAACCTGCTGATCCTCACGCTGGGCGCAGCCCTCTGTACCTCACCGCTGGCCTATGCCACCACCGACGGTGCCCAGACCAAAGGCTCGGTCGAGCGCAGCCATGCGCGCCAGGCCAGCGCTCTGCTCGATCGCGCGGTCGCGCATCTACAAAGCAACGGGCCGGAGCTGGCCATGGCATCCTTCAACGACCGCCAGGGCGGCTTCGTCGATGGCCAGCACTACGTTTTCGCTCTCAGCCTGGACGGCACCATGCTCGCCAGCAACGGCGCGTCGCGCGCGCTGGTCGGGCTCAACGTGATGGACCTCAAGGATGCCGCCGGCAAGCCGTTCATCCACGCGATCATCGAGCAGGCCAAAGCGGCCGACAGCGGTCAGGTCGAGTACCACTGGCTGAACCCGGCCGATAACAAGGTGGAAAACAAGGTCAGCCTGTACCGCAAGGTCGGCGACCGGATACTCGTGGTCGGCTATTACATACCGCGCTCCTCCGCCGAGCACGCGCAGAAGATGCTCGACAAGGCCGTGGCGCTGATGAAGCGTTCGGGTGGCGAGGCGGCCTTCAAGGCTTTCAACGATCCGCAGGGCGGCTTTGTGATGAACGACGAATATGTTTTCGTCATCGGTCTGGAAGACGGCCAGTACCGCGCCAGTGGCGCCTCGCCCAACCTGGTGGGTGTCGATGTTCGCGAGATCACCGACGCCGCCGGCACCCCTTTGTTCAAACAGATGATCGCACTGGCCAAGGACAAGGGCACCGGTACGATCGACTACGTCTGGCGCAACCCTGCCACCAATGCCGTGGAGCAGAAGCACTCGCTGATCCGCCGGGTCGACGATGTGTTGCTCGGTGTGGGTTACTACGCGCCACGCTGAGCGACAAGCGCTTCCGCGGCGTCGCCGTGGATGAACCTTTCGTGAACATCCGGCTTCCGGAAATGGCCAACCGATCACCATCCATCGTTCACCAGCGCCTCTGGCGGGGCGTGTCGTGGCCGTTGATCACTGAACAGCCGGGCGCCGTGCCTGATGTTGACGCTGTTGCACCTGCTGTCGTCCATCGCACTGCTGGTCTGGGGCACAGATATCGTGCGGACCGGAATCATGCGCGTTTACGGCTCGCATTTGCGGCGGCTGCTGGGCACAGCATGGCCAACTCGCCGCTGGCGTTCAGTGCCGGTATTGGCGTCACCGCCCTGGCGCAAAGCCGTAACGCGACGGCACTCCTTCAGCCAGCTGCACGGTTTGCTCAGCGCCAACCTGGCGCTGGGCCTGTCGGTGTTCCCGTCCGGCGACTCGCACAGCGCCCGCCAGCTACTGCAGCAAAAGCTGCCAGTTCCGCAAGCGCGAGCGTGAGCTGGCCCATGCCCACGTGCATCGCCTGCATCAGCAGGTGGTGGCAAGCATCGAGACCAGCGCCGCTCATCTGGAGCTGATCGCCGATATGAAGCGCCTGAACTCATTGTTCTGCAGTGCGGCCTATGCGGCGCTGGAGGGCCAGGGCGGCAAGGGCCACGCCGTCGAGGCGGGCCGCGACAGGCTGCCGGTAGAGCAGCATCTGCCGGGCAAGCCTGCCTAGGACATAGGAGCGGGCCATGCCTGCGAACGAGGGCGATGCACCCGCATGGCTGCCCTTCGCGGGCATGGCCCGCTCCTACGAGAGCCGATTCGTGCGACCCGCCCCTCCAGGGCACAGAAAGAACCCCGGCGATGCGCAAGCACGGCCGGGGTTGGAGGACGCGATCAGCGTTGCGTGCGCCGTCGCTGCATCCAGACGACCAGGCCGAACAACAGCAAGGCCGGCACCCACATCCACTCTTTAGCCCAGCGATCGGTCGGCGCACGTACGGCCAGGATTTCCTGATCGAATGCCAGTCCAAGCTCGGCGGCTGGACTGCCGAAGGTCACACTGTCGACCAGCACCTTGCCGCCTTCTTCGTAGGTCATCAGGCCAAGCTTCTCCAGCTTTTCTTCGCCGGTTTCACCGTCCGGGATCGCTACCAGAAGACTGAACTCGCGCAGGTCGCCAACGGCATCTTCACCGCGGATCCGCAAGCGCAGTTGGCTGTCCTCGTCGACCGACTCCAGCGCCTGCATCAATTGTGTCGGCGGAATGTCGCGATAGGGGTCGTGCACCATGTCCATCCAGAAGCCGGGACGGAACAGGGTGAAGGCAATCAACAACAGCAAAATGCTTTCGTGCCAACGACTACGCACCAGGAAGTAGCCCTGGGTGCCCGCTGCGAAAATCAGCATCGCCACCGTCGCGACGATGAAGATCACCACGCCGTGCCAGAAGTCCACATCAATCAGCAACAAGTCGGTGTTGAAGATGAACAGGAAGGGCAGCGCGGCGGTGCGCAGGCTGTAGTAGAAGGCCACGATGCCGGTCTTGATCGGATCGCCCTTGGACACCGCCGCGGCGGCGAACGAGGCCAGGCCAACGGGCGGCGTGACGTCGGCCATGATGCCGAAGTAGAAGACGAACAGGTGCACCGCGATCAGCGGCACGATCAGGCCGCTCTGCTGCCCCAACGCCACGACCACCGGCGCCAGCAGGCTCGACACCACGATATAGTTGGCCGTGGTCGGCAGCCCCATACCGAGAATCAGGCTGAGGAATGCCGTGAGCAGCAGCATGAGCATCAGGTTGCCCATGGACAGCAACTCGACCAGGTCGGCCAGCACCAGCCCGACACCGGTCTGCGACACCGCACCGACAATGATCCCGGCTGCCGCCGTGGCGATGCCGATGCCGATCATGTTGCGCGCGCCAGCGATCAGGCCTTCACGCAGGTCGACCATGCCATCCATGAAATTGCCGTGGTCGTGTGTACCGTCACGGCGCATCCAGCTGAGCAGCGGGCGCTGGCTCAGCAGGATGATGACCAGTATCACCGAGCCCCAGAAAGCCGACAGGCCGGGCGACAGTCGCTCGATCATCAGGCACCACACCAGCACCACCACCGGCAGCAGGAAATGCAGCCCGGACAGCAAGACCGGACGCGTCTGCGGCAGCTTCTCGAGCGGCGCGTCGGGGTCCTCAGGCGGCAGCGGCGGATTGCTTGCAGCGACTTTCAACAGCCCCAGATAGACCGCCGCCACCAGCGCGCCGATCACCCAGATGGCGGCGCCGCCGAGG
This sequence comes from Stutzerimonas stutzeri, assembly GCF_024448935.1. Lineage (GTDB taxonomy): Bacteria > Pseudomonadota > Gammaproteobacteria > Pseudomonadales > Pseudomonadaceae > Stutzerimonas > Stutzerimonas stutzeri_AO. The sequence goes on along the minus strand of NZ_JAMOIE010000001.1, from coordinate 20,522 downwards.
GCTGGCTTCAGCCACCCAAGGCCGTAATACACGCCGAGCGATATACCGGAAATCAGCGCAACGCCAAAGGCAAAGCCGATCAGCCGCTGCATCCACGGCTTGGCCACGTTGGCCCGCGGCAACGCGGTGAGGCCGAGCTTGAGCGACTCGAGATGAACGATGTAGACCAGCGCGATGTAGGAAATCAACGCCGGCAGGAAGGCGTGCTTGATCACCTCGACGTAGGGAATGCCGACGTATTCGACCATCAGGAAGGCCGCGGCGCCCATGACCGGCGGCATGATCTGGCCGTTCACCGAAGAAGCCACTTCCACCGCGCCGGCCTTCTCGGCTGAGAACCCGGTGCGCTTCATCATCGGGATGGTGAAGGTCCCGGTGGTGACCACGTTGGCGATCGAGGAACCGGAAATCAGACCGGTCATGCCCGACGCCACCACCGCCGCCTTCGCCGGGCCGCCGCGGAAATGGCCGAGCATGCTGAAGGCCAACTGAATGAAATAGTGCCCCGCACCGGCGCGCTCGAGCAGCGCACCGAACAACACGAAGAGGAACACGAAACTGGTGGAAACGCCCAGGGCGATACCGAACACACCTTCGGTGGTGATCCACTGGTGGTTGGCCAGAGCCGTGAAACTGACGCCACGGTGCGCCAGCAGACCTGGCATGTACGGCCCCGCCAGACTGTAGCCGAGAAAAATCAGCGCGATGATTGCCAGGGCCGGGCCCAGCGCGCGACGGGTGGCCTCGAGCAGCAAGGGTATGCCGATGCAGGCGGTAACCAGATCCATGGTGGTGAGATTGCCGGGCCGCTGAGCCAGTTGCTCATAGGCGACGAAGAGGTACCCGGCGCTCGCCGCGGCGATCAGCCCCAGGGCGATATCGATCAGCGGCACGCGATCGCGCGGCGACCGTTTGAATGCGGGGTATGCGAGAAAAGCCAGGAGCAGGGCGAACGCCAGATGAATCGCCCGGGCTTCGGTGTTGTTGAACACGCCGATGCGCAACATGAAGGGCAGCGGCGAGGCGATCCACAGCTGGAACAGCGACCAGAGCAGCGCCAGCCCCGCGATCAGTTTCGCCATGCCGCCTTCGGGCATCCGCGCACCGACGTCCTTGGCGATCAGCTCTTCTGTGGAGAGTTCTTTGTCTTGCATGGAATGTGGCCTGTTATTTCAGGTAACGGAAACCGCGAAAACCCGTGGCACCAGGCGCACGGGTTTTCAGGCAAAAGCCGCGGACGGCAGACTTGCCGCGATGATGCAGCAAGCCTATTGGCCGTTACATCCAGCCACGTTCCTTGTAGTAGCGCTCGGCACCTTCATGCAGCGGTGCGGACAGGCCGACCTTGATCATGTCTTCCGGCTTGAGATCCTTGAATGCCGGGTGCAGACGCTGGAAGCGTTCGATGTTCTCGAACACCGACTTGACCAGCTTGTAAACCACATCGGCATCGACCTTGGAGGTGGTCGAGAGAACCGCCTTGCCACCGATCGACTGGGTAGCGCTGTCGTTGCCCTTGTACATGCCACCCGGGATCTCAGCCTTGGTGTAGTAGCTCTTCTCGGACAGCAGCTTGTCGATTTCCGGGCCAGTGATAGGCACCAGAACGGCATCGACGGTGGTGGTGGCTTCCTGGATCGCGCCGTTGGGATGACCGACGAAATAGGTCATGGCATCGATGTTGTTGTCGCCCAGCGCGCTGGCCTGTTCGGCCGGCTTCAGTTCCGCGGCGAGCGAGTACACCGACTTGTTCCAGCCCTTCTCCTTCATGATCTCTTCGAGGGTGTCGCGCTGGCCGGAGCCGGGGTTGCCGATATTGACGCGCTTGCCCTTGAGGTCATCCAGGCCCTTGATGTTGGCGTCACGGCGCGCAAGCACGGTGAAGACTTCACTCTGCAGGGAGAACACCGCACGGATGTCATCCATCGCGCCTTCGTTCTGGAACGGCTCCAGACCTTCCATCGCCTTGTACTGATGATCCGACTGCATGATGCCGAAATTGAATTCGCCACTGCGCAGACCGTTGACGTTGGCTACACCGCCGCCACTGGCAGGCGCGTTGCACTTGAGGTCTTCGGCGTTACGGTTGACGAAGCGGCAGATCGACTGGCCGGCGACGTAGTAGACGCCCGTCTGACCACCGGTACCGATGGTCACGAATTTGTCTTGCGCCTGAGCCACACCGCTCAGACCAGTCCCCGCCAATGCGGCGGAAAATATCCATGCCAAGGATTTGCCTTTCATGGATTCACTCCTTAATGGTTGTTTTCGAATGCCTCGCGCTGCCTCGTGAGCGCTGGCGAGAAGGTGGGAGTTTAGCAGGCCATCGCTTTACGCGAGACGCCCTCTCAGACACGCGTGAAAAAGAATCGCGGTGCGCTGCAGTGGCTGACTGTTCGTCGATATGCCGCGTGGCCGGCAGACCGGCCAGTGGCTGGTGGCGAGCGCCATCGGCCTGCACTTCACCGGCGAGGTGATGCGGCAGGTGGTCGAGCACTTCGGGGTGATTCTTGCCTGGCGCGCTGGTGAGCTGGGGCTGGCTGGCGGTGCTGCTACCCGGCGGTGCGCTGCTGGCGATGCTTGCCGCGGCAGGCCTGGCCGAAGGGCTCGGCTGGCTGGCGACGCTGGACCAGACCTCGTTGATGCTGGGCATGATGCCTGGCGGCATCACCGAGCCGTGTCTGACCGCCGAAGCACTGCAGCTGTTGGTCGCTCTAGTGACTGCACTGCAGGTGTTGCGATTGTTTCTGGTGATGTTTCTGGCCGAACCTGTGTTTCGCCTTTGGCAACGGACGGCGGACTAGCTTGCGACGATGCGGACGAATCATCCGCATCGTCGCCCCATTACCCGAAAAACCAGTAGCACACCATAATCGCCGCCACAATCCCGGCCGCATCCGCCGCCAGTGCGCAGCCCACCGCATGCCGTGCCCGCTGGATACCCACGGCACCGAAATACACCGCCAATACATAGAAGGTCGTCTCGGTACTGCCCTGCACCGTCGCTGCGACCAGTGCCGGAAAGCTGTCGACACCCTGACTTTGCATGGTCTCGATCAGCATCGCGCGGGCAGCGCTGCCGGAGAAGGGCTTGACCAGCGCAGTCGGCAGCGCATCAACGAAACGGGTGTCCCAACCCAGGGCTTCGACTGTCCAGCGGATGCCATCCAGCCCGAAATCCAATGCACCGGAAGCCCGCAGAACGCCAATCGCACAGAGCATGGCGATCAGATAGGGCAGCAAGCTCTTGGCGACGTCGAAGCCTTCCTGGGCACCTTCGACGAAGCTTTCATAGACCGGCACTTTACGCAGGGCACCGATGATCAGAAATGAGATGATCAGGCCAAACAGGGTGAGGTTGCCGAGCAGCGACGACAAGGATGACAGCGCGGTAGCTGAAAGCCCCGCCAGCAGCGCCATGAAGCTACCCAGCAGCAGCGCGCCGGGCAACAAGTAAGCCAGCACCACCGGATCCCAGATGCGCAATCGCTGGACCAAGGACACTGCCAACAGGCCCGCCAGAGACGATGCAGTAGTTGCCAGCAGGATCGGCAGAAACACCAGGGTGGGGTCTTCTGCGCCCTGCTGCACGCGATACATGAATATCGACACTGGCAGCAGCGTTAGGGACGACGTGTTGAGCACCAGAAACAGGATCTGCGCATTGCTGGCCACCGTCTTGCTGGGATTAAGCTCCTGCAGTGCACGCATGGCACGCAGGCCGATGGGCGTGGCGGCGTTATCCAGCCCCAGGCCATTGGCGGCGAAGTTCAGGGTGATCAGCCCCAGCGCCGGGTGGCCGGCTGGCACCTCGGGCATCAATCGGCGGAACAACGGCCCTAGCACCTGCGCGAGCTGTTCGATCAGGCCAGCCTTTTCGGCGATACGCAAAAAACCGAGCCAGAGTGTCAGCGTACCGAACAGCACGATCATGATTTCCACGGCCAGCTTGGCCATGGCGAACAGGCTCTCGACCAGCGCGGCAAACACAGCCGGATCGTCGCCGAGCAACCAGCGCGCCAGCGCGGCAATTGCAGCAATCAGAAAAAAGCCCAGCCAGAGGCCGTTGAGCATAGGGTTCTCCAACGAGTGGCTGCGCGCGATGATAGCGGTGCGGCTGGAAAACGGCCATGAACCAAACAGGGCGAAGCTATGGAAGGTGCAGCGAAATCTGACTGGGGCGCTGCACTGGATCGTGCAGCAGCCGCTATTGCCAGCGGCCGGTACGCCAATGAGAGGGTGAGCGAGATTCCCGCCAGGGGCGCGCTGCAGTGGAGAAATCGCAAACCGAAGGTGGCCTCCCACCTTCGGTTGCCGTGCGCCGAGCCCGGTCCATGACGGAGGTACTCCCTGTACCCCTAGGTCGCTCCGTTAAAGAGCGTCCCGACCCCTTGGCTCCCCCGCTGTAAGGGCTGATGGGTAATCACCCAGATGGATGATTGACCTCAGTACCAGCACTTCGCTTTTTTTGCGAAAGCCTTGGAAAAGGCATCCAGCCGCTGTTGCTTCCCTACTATCTGCAGCCGCCCTGACGAGCGGCGTTCCGCATCAGACCCGTGGGCCGCGGCCTCGTCCGAAAATCAGCGAAGCAACAAACAACACCAGGAATACTACGAACAGGATCTTGGCGATACCTGTTGCAGTGCCCGCGATACCACCGAAGCCCAGTACTGCAGCGATGATGGCAATGATCAGAAACGTAATAGCCCAGCTCAGCATGGTGTAACTCCTCTTCGGTTCAGGACATCTTCAGCGGACCGACCAGCAAGGATCGGGTCGCCTATCTCCAACTAGAAAACCCAACGTTGTTCCGACCGCTCCTGCAAGTAATCAATCGTCTGCGGGGCAGGTCCGGCTTGCACTATCCCTACAGGTTGAGCGTCGTACATGTGAATTCGTTCCACTGACTCATGCTGTGTCTGGCTGAGCGGTTGCCACATTGGCTGTTCGGCTCCGATGAACAACGTGACCGCAGCGGCGGTAAGAAAACCTTTTCCAACCAGTAGGAAACGTGCTTGACGATTCATCCTCAACTCCTTCTAAGCATGCGGGGCATGTCTGTCTTAGCGGTTATGTTGCAGGGCGCGTGCCATCCGTTAGATTTCCTATTATCGCTATAAATTCAACAACTTAGATGCACAAAACATCGCTTCGCCAATTTATATTGCACGATACCCATGCGCAGCGTCGGGCGATCTGCACGACGGACTAATCCTTGCGGTTCCTGTCGCCGTGATTGAGGGCATGAATGCGCTCGTGACAGGCCCGGATTTTCGGCAACTCAATGGCTAGCAATGCCTTCACATCAGGGTCAGCTGTTTTCAGCGCATCCTCGAAGGCTGCCAGGATGCGCTCTTCGGTCTGGTCAAGCTGGTCGATGTAGACCGCGTCGCCGTCGCCGAGCCTCGCCTTGGTGTCGGCGTACATCTCGCGCAGCTTGCCCGCCGTAGTGCCGCCTTGTGCAGGTTGCTGCTGATTGGCCGCAACCTTCACCGAGAGCGCCTGGATGATGTGCGTCTTGGCCTGAGCCATATCGCGGAACAGATGCTGCAATTCGATCTCTTTTACTTCGTCAATCGCGTGCTGATAGAAATGCTGACCGTCACGGGTGATCTCGATGAGCTCGTTGAGTTGGGTCATGTTCTGTTTCATGGGGCCTCCAAATACAGATCCGATGCGCCTCGACTGCTGTCGACCACGCGCGTTGCCGGTAACCCGTCGCAAGCCCCATGCCAGCGCCAAAAAAGCGCTCTATGGCCTTATAATCAACAGCCTGCATCGCCGTTGCGTTTGGAGTGCGATTGCAGACTGCAGGAAAGGGCCCGTGTATACCGTGCAACTTGCAGGACTTTGCGTAGACTAACGCAGGCGCTGAACCACCTGGCGCCAACGCAGCACACAGATTCCACCCAAACGACTCGCCAAACATTCACCGCTTTTGCCTGATTGGAGCATTCATGGACCAAACGACCGACACCGGCGGCCGCATCCTACTGGTGGACGACGAGGCAGCGATCCTGCGCACGTTCCGCTACTGCCTCGAGGACCGCGGTTATACGGTGGTCACGGCGGCCAGCGCTGCACAGGCCGAAGCGATCCTGCAGCGACAGGTGTTCGATCTGTGCTTTCTGGACCTGCGCCTCGGTGAAGACAACGGTCTCGATGTTCTGCAGCAGATGCGCGTACTCGCGCCATGGATGCGGGTCGTAATCGTCACCGCTCATTCGGCCGTGGACACCGCTGTAGACGCGATGCAAGCAGGCGCTGCGGATTACTTGGTCAAGCCGTGCAGCCCCGAGCAGCTGCGCCTGTCGGCCGCCAAGCAGTTGGAAGTCCGTCAGATGGCAGCGCGCCTGGAGGCCCTGGAAGGCGAGGTGCAAAAACGCAGCGATGCGCTGGGCTCGTACAGCCCGGCGATGATGAGCGTGCTGGAGACCGCCCGCCAGGTGGCCGATACCGACGCGAACATCCTCATCCTCGGTGAGTCAGGCACGGGCAAGGGCGAATTGGCGCGTGCGATTCACAACTGGAGCCGGCGCTCTAAAAAAGCCTTCATCACCATCAACTGTCCGTCCCTGTCGGCAGACCTGATGGAAAGCGAGCTATTCGGACACAATCGGGGCGCTTTCACCGGCGCTACCGAAAGTACCCTGGGACGCGTCAACCAAGCCGACGGCGGCACGCTGTTTCTCGACGAAATCGGCGACTTTCCCCTCGCTTTGCAGCCGAAACTCCTGCGTTTCATCCAGGACAAGGAATACGAGCGCGTCGGTGACCCGGTCACCCGGCGGGCCGACGTGCGCATTCTTGCCGCCACCAATCTGAATCTCGAGGAAATGGTACGCGAAGGGCGTTTTCGGGAAGACCTGCTCTACCGTCTGAATGTCATCACCCTGAATCTTCCGCCCATGCGCGAGCGGCCGGAAGACGTGCTGACCCTCGCCGAACGCTTCCTGGCGTTCTTCGTGAAAAGCTATGGCCGACCGGCGCGCGGCTTCAGCGACAACGCGGTTGCCGCACTGAAGGCCTATCGCTGGCCAGGCAACGTCCGTGAATTGCGCAACGTGGTCGAGCGCGCCAGCATCATCTGCCCGCAGGACATGATCGAAGTCAGCCATCTTGGCCTGGCCGATCAGGCCGTCAGCAACGCTCCACGGATCGGTGAACCGCTGAGTTTGGAAGCGCTGGAAAAAGCCCATATCTCGGGTGTATTGAGCACCAGCGACACACTTGAGCAAGCCGCCCGGATTCTAGGCATCGACGCCTCGACGCTTTATCGGAAACGCAAGCAATACGGCCTATGAAAATCCAGATGAAGCTGAGGACCCGGCTGTTCCTGGGTTTCTCGGCGTTGATGACGGTGGCCTTGCTTGGGCTACTGCTGGCGCTGGTCAGCGTCGTGCAAATGGCGAAGAGCCAGGAAAATCTCATTCGCGATAACTTCAGTGTCATCGAGGTCAGCCAGCAGCTGCGCCAGGCGCTGGGAAACCAGCTACTGCTGCTGGTCCGCGAAGAGCGCGACGCTGAAGCCCTGAAGGAATCTCGCGAAGTCTTTCTGGGCGCTCTGGCGCGCGGCATGGCGGACGCCAACGACAAGCACGACCGCAACGCTTATGAAGCCATCAGCGACGCTTATACTCGCTTTGCCGTGCAGCTGGAAACACCCTCCAACCTGAACGCGACACTGCTCGAGGATAACCCCCTCAGCCGATCCTTCAACCGCGTTCGCGAGTTGATGGTCGACATGCAACAGGCCGCCTACAACCAGATTCGCGACACCGAGATTCGCAGCCGCGAACGGGCCCAGTTGCTCGCCGGGCTGCTCGGGTTGACCGGCATTGCGGTACTGTTGATCGGCTTCGTCACCGCGCACAGTTTCGCCCGGCGCTTCGGTGACCCGATCGAACAGCTGTCACGCGTTGCCGACCAGATCGGCCGCGGCGACTTCAATATCAATCTGCCCAGCTCGCCCATCGCTGAGCTGTCGTCGCTGATTCGTCGCTTCGGCCTGATGGCGCAGGCGCTGCACCAGTTCAAGCAGACCAATGTCGAGGCGCTGGTCAACGGTCAGCAACGCCTGCAGGCCCTGCTCGACAGCATCGATGACGGCCTGTTGATCATCGACCGCCAGGGCCGTCTGGAACATGCCAACCCGGTTGCGCAGCGCCAACTGGCCTGGGAAACAGAGCATCTGGGCTCAACGCTTGGTCAAGCCCTCGGCTATCCGGAGCTGGACGAGGCCGCTCAGCAAGTGCTGGCCGACACGCCGCTATCCGGGCCGCCGGAAGACCTGGTGATCGAGGCCGACGGCGAGCGCCGGCTGTTGTCATGGCGCATGAGCCCGGTGAACCATCACGACGGCCGCATCAGCGGCGCGGTGATGGTGCTCCACGACGTGACCGACCAGCGAACCTTCGAACGGGTGCGCAACGAGTTCGTGTTGCGTGTCTCGCATGAGCTGCGCACCCCGGTGACCGGCATGCAGATGGCCTTCAGCCTGCTGCGCGAACGAACGCACTATCCGGACAATAGCCGCGAAGCCGACCTGTTCACCACCGTGCATGAAGAGATGCAGCGCCTGGTCACGCTGATCAACGATCTGCTGAACTTCTCGCGCTACCAGAGCGGTCAGCAAAAGCTCGAACGCGTGCCGTGCGACCCGGCCGAACTTCTCCAGCAAGCACAACAGCGTTTTGCGCCCGCCGCCGCGCACAACGATATCGAGATCAAGCTGGAACTGCAGGCACCACTGCCCACCCTGCTGGTGGACCGGCAGCAGATGGAGCGGGTGCTGGACAATCTGCTCAGCAATGCGCTGCGACACACGCCGGACGGCGGTGAGATCCGCCTGCTGGCGCGGCATCACGGCGAACGGGTCATTCTCAGTGTCGAAGACAATGGCGAGGGCATCCCCTATAGCCAGCAGGCGCGCATCTTCGAGCCGTTCGTGCAGATCGGTCGACGCCGCGGCGGCGCCGGACTGGGCCTTGCCTTATGCAAGGAAATCGCTCAGCTGCATGGTGGTCGTATCGGCGTGCACTCGCGCATCGGCCACGGCACCATCTTCTATATCGCCCTGCCCATCTGAGCCTGGCACGGCGGGAAGAATAAAAAGGAGCCACCATGCCCAGCCTCAACCCCAGCCAAGAGCAGCTGAAGCGCTTCGCCGAGCAGATGCCCCGCCAACCAACCGATCCTCATGCTCAACTTGCTGCGCTTTAACGATCAAGCCGCCTATACCCTGGCGAGAGCGGTCACCCGCCTGGTTCCGGCAGGGAAGCCTATGCAGGCTACAGCCGCACCGCCATCAAGAAGGTGCGCTCAGCCGCTGGCGAGGTGGCGATCATGGCCAACGCCCGCGTCGCGCTGATTGCGCCGGACCAGGAGCATTGGGATGAGGTGCTGCTGCGCCACCCCTCGCCTGAAGCCTTTCTGGCAATGCTGGCGGACCCGGGATACCGCGCCGCCACGATCCGGCGTACCGCGGCACTTGCCGACTCGAGGCTGACCGGCTGCCACCCGCGCAGTTGAGCCGAAGCCTCAGCCTGCTGCGTTGAGCACTGCGAGCAGCGCTGCGGTTTCAGCGTCCGGTTCGCCATCGAAGCGTGCCGGACGGTATTTCATCTGGAACGCCGCAATGACGTTTCGGGTTTCCAGATCGAGATAGCCGTGCTCGGGCACCTTGTATCCCTGCTCCGCCAACTGCGCTTGGAACCAGGCCACGTCCGGTATCGCTGTCGCAAACAGGCTGCGCTGGCGCGCTACGGCTTGGGCGTCCGGCCAGGGCACCAGACCGGCGTCCGCCAGTCGCTTCCAGGGAAACAGCGGGCCCGGATCGACCTTGCGCTGCGGGGCAATGTCACTGTGCCCGATGATCGCGCCCGGCTTCAGACCGTGGCGCTGCATGATGTCCTTGAGCAGCACGATCAGCGCGTCGATCTGCTCATCGGAATAGGGATACCAGAGCCGCCCCCGTTCGTCTTCGATATAGCCACGATTGACCAGCTCGATGCCGATGGAGCTGGCGTTGAGCCAGGTCCGGCCGTTCCATTGGCTTTCGCCAGCGTGCCAGGCACGACGATCTTCATCGACCAGACGGTAGATGGTCGCGGGCGCTTCGCCGATCAGGTAGTGGCTGCTGACGCCGTCGCCCTTGAGAATGTCGAGCGAACGCTGCAGGTCACTCGAGGTGTAATGCAGAACGATAAACTGCGCCCGGCTGTCCTGCCCCAGCGATGTATGACGGGTATCGATACGCGGACCGCTGGCGCAGCCGGCGAGCAACAGGCCAAACACGGCGAGGATCAGACTTTTCATGCGGGGCCTCTGGTCGACAGCGTGATGACGCAGACTCGGGGTATTCGATCGGACCGAGCAGCGGCCCGCAGAGAAACGCCGAGAGAGTCGGCGCCAGAGCATATAAAGCAATTGTACCGGGGTGACCCTTGGGCTCCCAGGGCGGTCGGTCAGTCCGCTTCGATACGGTTGCGACCGGAATCCTTCGCCCGGTACAGGGGCTCGGTCGGCGCGCTCGGACACCGGCTCGGCTCGGCTCGATCGGCTGCAGCGAAGCTTGCAAGCCCCCCTGAGAGGGTCATCTGGACGCGAGCGCCCTTGAAGTGGAAAGGACAGCTCTCGAGACCTGTACGCAGGTTATCGAGCAGCTTAAGCCCCGCCGCAGCGGGCGTCTCGGGCAGCAACAGCGCGAACTCCTGGTCACCGAACCGGGCTGTAAAATCGGCTTGCGCAACCGGTGCAGGTATTTGTCTTTCCAGCGTTGCGCGTCGTCGCTCATCAAATCCTGTCCGTGGATACAGGCAATGCATCAGCATCATGCAGCGCGTCAGGCAGGCGGATCTCCACCGCGACCGGCAGGTGGTCCGAAGTTGCCTGGGCCAGTACGTCGACGCGTTCGAGCGTCAGGCTTGGGCTCAGCAGAATATGGTCCAGGCAGCGTTGCGGACGCCAGCTGGGGAACGTCGCCTGGATCTGCGGTGCTTGCAGGCCAAGATCACGCAGGGGTGAGTGCTCCAGCAGATCGCTGGCATGGGTATTCATGTCGCCCATCAGAATCTGATGGCGGTAGCCACCTATCAGGTCGCGGATATACGCCAGTTGGCGCGTGCGTGCGCCACCGCCAAGCGCCAGATGCATCACCACCACGACAAGGGCGTTCTCACCCTGGCCAAAGCGGAGCAGAATCGCGCCACGGCCGGATGGTCCTGGCAACGGATGGTCTTCCAGCCCCTGCGGTTCCAGGCGACTCAGCACGCCGTTGCTGTGCTGAGCGAAGCGTCCCAGGTTGCGGTTGAGCTGCTGGTACCAGTACGGAAAAGCGCCGAGCTGCGCAAGATGCTCGACCTGATTGACATAGCCCGATCGCATACTGCCACCGTCCGCTTCTTGCAGCGCCACCAGATCGTAGTTGGCCAGCAAGTCGCCGATTCGCTGTAAGTTCCGCGCGCGCCCGGTGTGTGGCAACAAGTGCTGCCAGCTACGGGTGAGGTAATGGTGATAGCGCTCGGTGCTGATCCCGACCTGAATGTTGAAGCTCAGCAGGCGCAACCGGCCGTCACAGGGCAGACCGCTGGAATCCAGGCAAAGCGGATTGACCTGCGCCTGGCCGGGGCCGGCCAGGCGTGGTGAGCTCCAGCGACGAAGCACCCGTGCTTACCGGGCCGCGCGTTCTTTTTCGATGAGGAAGTCAGCAACATCCAGTGCCCGCTCGGGGCCACCGGCGGAGCCGATATCGAAACGGTACTTGCCGTTGACGATCATCACCGGAACACCTGTGATCTGATAAGCCATCGCCAGCTTCTTCGCCTGCTCGGCACGGCTCTTCACGCCAAAGGAGTTATAAGCCTTGAGGAAAGCTTGCTTGTCGACACCCTGCCCCTCGAGGAGCGCCGCCATCTTTTCCGGCGTGTCGAGCTTGTTACCGTCTCGATGATAAGCATTGAACACGGCGTCATGGACTTTCTGCTCGACGCCCATGGACTCCAGCGCGAGGAACATCTGACCGTGGGTGTTCCAGACGCCGCCGAACATCGCCGGGATGCGCTTGAAATCGACATCGTCAGGCAGTTGCTTGATCCATGGATTGATCACCGGCTCGAACTGGTAACAATGCGGGCAGCCATACCAGAACAGTTCGACCACCTCGATCTTGGCCGGCTCGGCAACCGGTACCGGATTCTTCAGCTCGACGTATTCCTTACCAGCCTGGAACTCTGCCGCACTGACTGAAAAGCCGAACAGACTGGCGGTAACGAGCAGGGCACTGAGGACGAGTTTACGCATGATGACTCCCTTGTAATGAACGGCTGACCGAATAGCGCCACAGGCTGCAGCAATTCAAGCTTGCTCGCCAGCGCTTTCCGCCGCTTTTCAATATCTTGACAATCATTATAGCGAGGCCGAAAACAAAAAAAGGCGTTCAGACTCATGCCCTGAACGCCTTTTTAGGCTGATCGGAAAACGATCAGTGCAGGCCTTGGATGTAGCTCGACAGGGCCTGGATGTCTTTGTTGCTCAGCTTCGAGGCGATGGTGCGCATGATGGCCGCGTCGCCATCGTTGGTGCGATCGCCTTCGCGGAAATCGGTGAGCTGCTTGGCCGTATAGGCCGCGTGCTGACCGCCCAGACGCGGAAACCGCGCCAGGCTGTTGCCGACGCCGTCCGGTGCGTGACAACCGGAGCAAGCCGGCATGCCCTGTTCCAGCTTGCCACCGCGGAAAAGCTGCTCACCCTGAGCGACCAGAGCCGGGTCGGCCGTGCCGATGGTCATCTTCTGGCTGGCGAAATAGGCGGCCATGTCCTGGAGATCCTGATCGCTGTAGGGATCGAGAATACCGGTCATTTCCAGCACCTTGCGACCGACGCCAGGCTCGGCTGTGGGGCTGCTGCCCGCCTTGATATCCTGCAGCTGCTTGAACAGATAGTTCGGGCCCTGGCCTGCGAGTTTCGGGAAGTTCGGTGCGGCACTGTTGCCGTCGGCACCGTGGCAAGCACCACAGACGGCGACCTTTTCTTTTCCTGCTTCTGCATTTCCAGCCGCGTGGGCGATACCGGTGATGCCAAGGGTCAACAGCAGACTCACGAGTACTTTGTTCATCAGCTCATCCAACTACGGCTAAGGGTTTAAAGAAATCAGTCCGACCGCTAGGGCCATGGCGACGCTCGTTATAAACAAGGCGACGTCCGAGCGGGCGCTTGAGCAACGCCTTGCTCGCTTCCGGTCGGTCGCCGAAAGCGGCCGGCAGAGCGGCCACTCGGCCTCGTTTTTAGACCAAAGCGCACACAAAATCTGCGGCATTATATACTGGCGCTCCTGAAACGGAAATGAACCATTGCCGCACCCCGCGCACTCACCGGAAAGCCCATGCTCCCAAAAAACCCGATTCTAGGCCTCTGCCAGCAAGCCACGTTCATGACCAGTGCCGCCAAGGTCGATCAATGCCCGGCTGACGAGGGCCTGGAAGTCGCTTTCGCCGGGCGCTCGAACGCGGGCAAGTCCAGTGCGCTGAACACGCTCACCCATGCCAGTCTCGCCCGCACGTCGAAGACGCCCGGGCGCACCCAGCTGCTGAACTTCTTCAGCCTCGATGAACACCATCGCCTGGTCGATCTTCCCGGCTACGGCTATGCAAAGGTGCCGATCCCGTTGAAGCAGCATTGGCAGCGTCATTTGGAAGCCTACCTGAGCAGCCGCGAGAGTCTCGCTGGGGTGTTCTTGATGATGGACATCCGCCACCCGCTGACCGAGTTCGACCGTATGATGCTCGACTGGTCCAGCGCCAGCGAGATGCCGCTACACATCTTGCTGACCAAGTCAGACAAGCTTGCCTTCGGCGCAGCCAAAAACGCGTTGCTGGCGATCCAGCGCGACATCCGCAAGGGGTGGGGAGATGGCGTCAGCGTCCAGCTGTTCTCAGCGCCGAAGCGGCAGGGCGTGGAAGAAGCCCAGCTGGTGCTGGCGCAACTGCTGGGGATGCTGGAAGGGGGGCAGGCGGGAGGCTGAAGGCTGGAAGCTGGAAGCTGGAAGGGCTTTGGCTCAAACCCTCCTGGCGGGCGCTTTTCGCTTTTCCGCAGCTTTTGCAACTCGATGCCGCCTTTCCACGCGGGAGCTGAAGCCGCTTTGGCTTCAGGCCTGCAGCTTCAAGCGCTTTTATCGTCTTTTCGCTTCAACCCCTGTATTCCTCGACCGGCACGCAGGCACAGAACAGGTTGCGGTCCCCAAAAACATTGTCGACCCTATTCACCGCGGGCCAGTACTTGTGCGCCTGAGTGTGGGCGCTCGGCGTCACGCCTTCGGCAATGCTGTAGGGACGATCCCACAGGTTGGTCACGTCGGCCAGCGTATGCGGCGCGCGTACCAGCGGGTTGTCCTCGGCAGGCCACCCACCGTTTTCCACCTTGGCGATCTCAGCACGAATGCTCAGCATCGCTTCGACGAAACGATCCAGCTCGGCTTTAGACTCGCTCTCGGTCGGCTCGATCATCAGCGTGCCCGGCACCGGGAAAGACATGGTCGGCGCGTGGAAGCCGTAGTCGATCAGGCGCTTGGCGACGTCCTCCTCGGTGATGCCGGTCTGCGCCTTGAGCGGCCGCAGGTCAATGATGCATTCGTGTGCCACGCGACCGTTGCGGCCGCTGTAGAGAACCGGGAAGGCCTCGCCGAGACGCATCGCCAGGTAGTTGGCGCTGAGGATCGCGACCTCGGTGGCGTCGCGCAGCTGTGGCCCCATCATGGCGATGTACATCCAGCTGATCGGCAGGATGCTGGCGCTTCCCCAAGGCGCGGCGCTGACCGCGCCGTTCTGCGGATTCGGGCCCTGCAACTCGATCACCGGATGATTGGCAACGAAAGGCTGCAGATGCGCCTTGATACCGATCGGACCCATGCCTGGGCCGCCACCGCCATGCGGGATACAGAACGTTTTATGCAAGTTCATGTGCGAAACGTCTGCGCCGATATCGGCCGGCCGCGCCAGACCGACCTGGGCGTTGAGGTTGGCGCCGTCCATGTACACCTGGCCGCCCTGCGCATGAATCGCTTCGCAGATCTCCCGAACGCCTTCTTCGTAGACACCATGGGTCGACGGATAGGTGATCATCAGGCAGGACAGCTTGTCACCCGCCTCGGCCGCCTTGCGCTTGAGGTCCCCGAAATCGACGTTCCCCGCCTTGTCGCAGTCGACAATCACCACACGCATGCTGACCATTTGCGCCGACGCAGGGTTGGTGCCGTGGGCCGAAGATGGAATCAGGCAGATGTCACGCTGGCCCTCGCCGCGGCTCTCGTGATACTTGCGGATCGCGACCAGGCCGGCGTATTCGCCCTGGGCACCGGAATTGGGCTGCATCGAGATCGCGTCGAAGCCGGTGATCGCACAGAGCCAGGCTTCCAGCTCGTCGATCATCAGCTTGTAGCCCTGCGCCTGCTCCTGCGGTGCGAACGGATGCAGGTTGGCGAACTCCGGCCATGTAATCGGCACCATCTCGCTGGTGGCGTTCAGCTTCATGGTGCAGGAACCGAGCGGGATCATCGCCTGGTTCAATGCCAGGTCCTTGTTCTCCAGCTGCTTAAGGTAACGCAGCATCTCGGTTTCGCTGTGGTGGGTGTTGAACACCGGGTGAGTCAGATAAGCGCTGCTGCGCTGCAGTTGGTTCGGGATGCCGCTGAGGATTTCACCCGCGTCCAGCGTCGCGATGTTCAGTCCGTGATCGGCACCGAGGAACACCGCCAGCAGCTGCTCCACGGTCTGCTCGTTACAGGTCTCGTCGAGGCTGACACCCAGCTTGCCGCGACCGAGGATGCGCAGATTGATCCGCGCCGCGCGAGCACTTTCGAGGATCGCCGTCTGTGCGCCGCCCACCTCAAGCGTCAGCGTGTCGAAGAAATGCTGGTTGGTGCGCGTGATGCCCTTCATTTCCAGTGCGCTGGCCAGGATCGAGGTCAGTCGATGGGTGCGCTGAGCGATGCGCTTGAGCCCTTCCGGACCGTGGTAGACGGCATAACAGCTGGCGATGTTGGCCAGCAGCACCTGCGCGGTACAGATGTTGGAATTGGCCTTCTCGCGACGGATATGCTGTTCGCGCGTTTGCAATGCCATGCGCAGCGCCGTGTTGCCGCGGGCGTCCTTGGACACGCCGATGATGCGGCCGGGCATGGCGCGCTTGAAGGCGTCGCGGGTAGCGAAATAGGCGGCGTGGGGACCACCGTAGCCCATCGGTACGCCAAATCGCTGGGTTGAACCGAGCACCACATCCGCGCCCAGCTCGCCAGGCGGCGTCAGCAGCAGCAGGCTGAGCAGGTCCGCCGCGACGCAGGCCAGGGCTTGCTTGGCGTGGAGCGCCTCGATCGCCGGTCGCAGATCGCGAATCTCGCCATGAGTGTCGGGGTATTGAAGCAGCGCACCGAATACTTCCTGCCCGGCGATATCCTCAAGCGCACCGACCACCAGATCGAAACCAAAGGCGTCGGCACGGGTCTGCACCACCGAGAGCGTTTGCGGGTGGCAATTTTCATCAACGAAGAAGCAGTTGCTCTTGCTCTTGGCCGTTCGCCGCGCCAGGGTCATGGCTTCCGCTGCGGCTGTGGCTTCGTCGAGCAGCGAGGCATTGGCCAGATCGAGTCCGGTGAGGTCGATGGTCAGTTGCTGGAAATTCAGCAGCGCCTCCAGACGACCCTGGGCAATCTCAGGTTGATAAGGCGTGTAAGCGGTATACCAGCCCGGGTTTTCCAAGACGTTGCGCAGAATTACCGGCGGCGTGATGGTGCCGTGGTAGCCCATTCCGATCAGGCTGGTCCAGAGCTGGTTGTGTTCCGCGTAGCCTCGCAAGCGCGCCAGTGCTTCCTGTTCATCCAGCGCGGCCGGCAGCGCCAGATCGCCTTGCAGGCGAATCGCCGGCGGTACGGTCTGCTTGACCAGCTCTTCACGGCTGGACAAGCCGAGCGCATCGAGCATGGCCTGTTGCTCATCCGCATCAGGGCCGAGATGGCGACGCAAAAAGGCGTCAGGTTGCTGGAGCTGGGAAAGGCGCGGCACTTGAGACATCACTGCTTCTCTCGAAAAAGGCAAGCCCCGACATGCGGGCTGCTATGAAAATCGACTTCGCTCGGTTTGCACACGCCTGCATTGTGGGGCTTTAGGATTTGATCGCTTAGGCTTCGGCGTCGCAGGAGGCCTTGTAAGCCTCTGCATCGAGCAGCTTCTCCAGTTGCGAGGCATCGCTCGGCTGAATCCGGAAGAACCAGCTGTCATAGGGTTCGCTGTTGACGTTTTCCGGCGAATCGGTGAGTTGTTCGTTGATCGAGACCACCTCCCCGGAAATCGGCGCGTAAATGTCCGAAGCGGCCTTTACCGACTCCACCACACCCGCTTGCTGCCCCGCGGTCAGCCGCTGGCCGATCTCCGGCAGCTCCACATACACCACATCGCCCAACGCTTCCTGGGCATGGTCGGAGATACCGACGCTAACACTACCATCGGCTTCGAGACGGGCCCACTCGTGGCTCGCGGCGTAACGCAGATCGCTGGGGATGTCGCTCATTCGTAGGTCCTCAAAAAAGCTGTCGGTTGCGGGCACGAAGCAGGCTCTGCGGCCCGTTGCAAAATTGCACTTGGTCGAATTTACACCAGTACTTTGCCGTGACGCACGAAAGTCGGACGCACCACGCGCACGGGATACCACTTGCCGCGGATTTCCACTTCGGCACGATCAGCCGTCCCGGCCGGAACACGCGCGAGCGCAATGGCCTTGCCAAGCGTAGGCGAAAAACTACCGCTGGTAATTTCGCCTTCGCCAATACCATTGACCCGCACGGTCTGATGGGCACGCAGCACGCCGCGCTCTTCGAGTACCAGGCCCACGAGTTTCGGCAGATCGCGTTGTTCTTTCTGCGCCTGCAGTGCCGCGCGCCCGATGAAGTCGCGCTGGGTTGGCTCCCAGGCCACGGTCCAGCCCATGTTGGCCTGCAGCGGTGAGACGTCTTCGGTCATGTCCTGGCCGTAGAGGTTCAGACCGGCCTCCAGACGCAGCGTGTCACGCGCGCCCAACCCGATCGGTGAAATACCGGCGCCGACCAGCTCGGTGAGCAAATCGGGAGCCTGCTCGGCCGGCAGGATGATTTCCAGGCCGTCCTCGCCGGTATAGCCGGTGCGGCCGATGAACCAGTCGCCAGCGGCCCGGCCATGAAACGGTTTCAATTCCTGAATCAGCGCGGCCCGAGGCTGGCTGACCAGCTCAGCCGTCCTGGCTCGCGCCTGCGGCCCCTGGATGGCCAGCATCGCCAGCTCGGGCCGCTCGGTCACTTCGACGGCAAAACCCTCGGCCTGCGCCTGCATCCAGGCCAGATCCTTATCGCGCGTGCTGGCATTGACGACCAGGCGATAGCCCCAGTCCGTGAGATAGACGATCAAGTCGTCGATCACGCCGCCGCGCTCATTGAGCATCGCCGAGTACAGCGCTTTCCCCACCTGCCCGAGGCGACTCACGTCATTGGCGAGCAAGCGCTGAAGGTAGGCCTTGGCGTCGGGGCCCGTGACATCGACGACGGTCATGTGGGAGACGTCGAACACCCCACAATCACGTCGCACCTGATGATGCTCCTCTACCTGGGAGCCGTAATGCAGCGGCATGTCCCAGCCGCCGAAATCAACCATCTTGGCGCCGAGTGCGAGGTGCTGATCGTAGAGGGGAGTACGCTGACCCATGGGTTTCTCCTTCCGGGCAGGTCGCCGAAGCGGCGTGGGTGAAGCTCATTAGAGTCGAGCAGACAAGCCCGACGATTTTTGAATGGCGCGCATTGTAGCCCCAAGGTCGTGACAGGTCACTGCGAGGCGATGGAGCGAATGCTCAACCCGCTCGTCGGGCCGAACGCCGAATCAGCAGGATGACCGGCAACAGCCCGACCAGCACCAGCGTCAGCGCAGGCAGCGCGGCACGCGCCCACTCGCCTTCGCTGGTCATCTCGAAGATCCTCACCGACAGCGTGTCCCACCCGAACGGCCGCATCAGCAGCGTCGCCGGCATCTCCTTCAGCACGTCGACGAATACCAGCAATGCCGCACTCAGCGTACCGGGCAACAGCAACGGCAGGTAGACCCGGAAAAACAGCGCCGGCCCGCCTACACCAAGGCTGCGCGAGGCTTGCGGCAGAGAGGGTCGAATCCGCGCCAGTGCGCTTTCCAGCGGCCCGAACGCCACCGCCATGAACCGAATCAGGTAAGCCAGGAGCAAAGCGCCGAGGCTTCCCAGCAGGATCGGCTTGCCAGCGGCGCCGAGCCAGCCGGACAGCGGCACAACCAGTTCGCGGTCGAGGTAGCTGAACGCAAGCATGATCGACACGGCGAGCACCGACCCCGGCAGCGCGTAACCGAGATTCGCCAGCCCAACTGCCATCTTTATCGGACGCAGCGGTGCCTGGCGTCGGGCGAAAGCCAGCAACAGCGCCACAGTCACTGTGATCAGCGCCGCCAGGCCGCCCAGATAAAGGGTATGCAGGATCAAGCCGGTGTAACGCTCATCGAGATCGAAGCGCCCACGCTGCCAGAGCCAGACCAGCAACTGCAGCACGGGTATGACGAAGGCACAGAGAAACACCAGGCCACACCAACTACTGGCGGCCAGGGCCTTGACGCCACCAAGCCGGTAAAGCACCGCCGAGCGCGCCCGATCGTGCGCGGGCCGGGCTGCCCCGCGCGCGCGGCGCTCGCCATAGAGCACCAGCATCACCGCCAACAACAACAAGCTGGCCAGCTGAGT
Organism: Stutzerimonas stutzeri; assembly: GCF_024448935.1. Classification (GTDB taxonomy): domain Bacteria; phylum Pseudomonadota; class Gammaproteobacteria; order Pseudomonadales; family Pseudomonadaceae; genus Stutzerimonas; species Stutzerimonas stutzeri_AO. Next base: position 752 of record NZ_JAMOIE010000001.1, on the reverse strand, counting down.
GGCGCTGGTGAGACTGAAGAACCCATACCAGGTCTTGTATATCGCGGTGGTAAAGGTGTCGAAATTGAAAACCGCCACGGCGCCGAAATCGGCGAGTGTTTCCATCAATGCCAAAGCCAACCCGGCACCGATTGCCGGTCGCGCCATTGGTAACGCGACGGTCCAGAATGCTTTCCAGGGCGACTTGCCCAGAACCCGCGCAGCTTCCATCAGCTCTTTGCCTTGAGCAATGAAGGCTGAGCGAGCAAGCAGATAGACGTAAGGATAGAACACCAGCACCAGCACGGTGATGACACCGCCGGTGGACCGGACCCGAGGAAAGCGCACCCCACTGCCGAACCACTCCCGAGCCAGTGTCTGCACCGGCCCGGCGAAATCGAGCAGCCCGATGAACACGAACGCCAGCACATAGGCGGGAATGGCAAAAGGCAGCATCAGTGCCCAATCCAGCCAGCGCCGCCCCGGGAACTCACACAACGAAGTCAACCAGGCCAGGCTGACCCCGAGCAGGGTCACACCCACCGAAACACCTAGAACCAGCGTTAACGTATTGCCCAGCAAACGCGGCAGTTGGGTCTGCCAGAGATGTGACCAGATGCTGGTGTCGATATCGCTCCAACTGAACAGCAGGACGCTCAGCGGCAGCAATACCAGCGCGGCAACTGCGAAAGTGATGGGATACCAGCGGCGCTCGACGGGGTGGGACACGCAAGCCTCGGAAGCAATAATGACAACGGCACTGCAAGCTGCAA